>JBARRP010000023.1:0-102196 GCA_049644285.1 Candidatus Acidiferrales bacterium
CATGAGCCATTGGCTCGCGGGATGAATGCGACACACCCCTAGAAGATGTTCATGCCCCTTGAGGGCGTAGAGATGACTGGGTGCGACCCCGTTCAACCGGAGCCCGAGATTGACAGCCGCGCTTTCAGAGATGACAGAGGGAAGCCCTCCTTGTCCAATCTCTTTAAGGATCATCCATTGGAACTAATCGACTCGCACGCGCACTTGGAATTCCCCGAGTTCGATCCCGACCGCGCCGAAGTGTTGGCGCGGGCGCGCGAAGCAGGAGTCACAACGCTTCTCGCCATCGGCAGCGGCACCGGCCCGGATCGCCTGGACGCGGCCATTCCCTTCGCCGAACAACACGATTGGATTTACGCCACGGTCGGGATTCATCCGCACGAGGCCAAGCTTGCCACCGAAGCACACTATGCGCGACTCCATGAACTCTCGCGGAATCCGCGAGTAATCGCCTGGGGAGAAATTGGTCTCGACTACTATTACGACCACTCCCCTCGGGAAAAGCAAATCAATGTTCTTCGCCGACAGTTGCACATGGCCTGGGAGAAGCAGTTGCCCGTCATTATTCATTGCCGGGACGCCTGGAGCGATTGCCTGAAAATTCTGGAGGAGGGCTGGAAATACTCCGGCTGCGGAGGAATTCTGCACTGCTTCACCGGAACGCTGGACGATGCGCGGCGGGGAATCGACATGGGCTTTCTGGTATCCTTCGCGGCGAATATCACCTACCCCAAAATGGCGGCCCTCCGCGACGTGGCGAAAGAACTCCCGCTCGAGAACATACTCATCGAGACCGATTCGCCTTTCCTGCCGCCGCAGCGCCTTCGCGGCAAGCGCAACGAGCCGGCCAACGTGGTAGAGGTAGCGCGAACCTTGGCGAGTGTGAGAGACTTACAGCCCGAAGAGGTCGCTGCGGCCACCGCGGCCAATTTCCGGCGTTTCTTTCGCTTGGGTGAAACAGTTGATTCACTGAGTGCTGGCTGACCTCGGAGCATTGCAATCGAGCTTCTAACAGTAAAAGAAATCTTCGAGCTCGTGCGCGACGACCTCGCCCTCGTCGAAAAGGAAATCTGTGCCCGAGGCGGTGCCGCGATCGAGCCTGTGTCCGAGATATCCAGCTACCTGCGCGAAGGCGGCGGCAAGCGCCTGCGCCCGGCTTTGCTTTTGCTGGCGGCAGGCGCTGCCGGCTACCGCGGTCCGAGCGCGATTCATCTCGGCGCCGTCGTCGAAATGATTCACAGCGCCACGCTCATCCACGACGATGTGATTGACGGCGCCAACACGCGTCGCGGCCGCCCAAGCGCCAACGCCCGTTGGGGCAACCACATGAGCGTCCTCGCGGGCGATTGGCTCTACATGGAATCCTTCGAGATGGCCCTTCGCGAGCGCAATTTCGCCATCCTCGATATCCTGATCGACCTCACCCAGACCATGGTCGAAGGCGAGCTGCTGCAATTAACGCGCCTCGGTCGCATGGATCTGACCGAAGCGGAGGTAACCGATCTCGCCTATCGCAAGACCGCATGTTTGTTCAGCGGCTGCGCTCGCTTGGGCGCGGTGCTCGGACGCCAGGAACGCGCCGCCGAAGAAGCGCTCGCCGATTATGGCCGCTACGCTGGCCTCGCCTTTCAGCTAGTGGACGATTTGCTAGATTTCACCGCCTCTTCCCAGCAACTCGGCAAACCGGCGCTGAGCGACCTGAAGGAAGGAAAGGTCACTCTTCCGCTTATTTTTGCTTTGCAGAACGGCGACGGCCGGGACGGCCACGCCCACCACCATCATCTGGTGGCGACCGTCCTGGCAGAAAGGGATTTTCAGAGCGTGCGCCCGGAGGAAATCACCCAACTGGTCCGCGAATCCGGCGCCCTCGACCGTGCCCGCCTGCTCGCCGACGACTACGCGCACCGCGCGCGCGCTTCCCTCGATGGCTGGCCTGACTCTGAGTACCGCCGCGCGCTTCTCGCCGTGCCGGACTTCATCCTCGAGCGCGAAAGCTAGACGTCCTGTTTCGCCCCGGTCTGTGTGTGTGCCTGGTTTTTTCATCAGTAATGAAACCGGTATCTTAGCTCGACGTAGATCTCCCGCGGATCATTGAAGTGCGTCCCTCCAAAGGTCGAGCTGTTGTCGATCAGCAAATGCCGATTGGCTACATTCAATCCATTTACAGAAATCGCGAAGCGTTCTCCGAAGGACTTCCCGAGCGAAAGGTCAAAAGTTGTGTGCCCAGGCAGATGGCCGGGGGGAGGATTGCCGTTCGAGAAGCCGGAACCGTAGTACACGTCCGTCGAAGCGTAGCTGTGCCACGGCAGATTCACGATGCCGCCAACGTGAAGCGTATTCCGCTGGTCGTGATCCAGAAGGAAGAAGCCGCCGGGCGGAGAAAAATTCGTCAGACCTCCGTTGATTGCGCCCACGCCTTCGGCGATCTGGTTCGAGTAGGTGAGATAAACTTGTCCGCGCTTCTTGAGCCTCGGAGAGTGGACCGTCAATTCCCACCCGCGAATCAAGGCCCCGTTGATCGTCAATGGAAAGAAGATATTCGAATTGCCGACGCTGTTATGGTCGAAGAAGTTCGTCGCCCGAGTGCGAAAAGTGTCTGCGTCGAGAGTCCACCCGCGCCAAGGAATCGTGACGCCGAATTGATGCTCTTCATCACGCTCGCCACGCAATGGAATGAAGCCGAGATTTTGGCTCGTGACGAACTGAAGCAATGGCCCTGAAGCCGTGATCAGCGGCGGAGCCTGATAGAAGTGCCCGTAAAACCCGTGCAGAATCCAGTGCAGGTATGGAATCTCGAGCGAAGCTCCCACGCGAGGGCTGGTGGCATTTTCAACGATCGAGCCGGAGAAGTGCGTTTGGCGCACTCCTCCATTCAAAGTCAGCCAGCGAGCGACTTTGAACTTATCCTCGAGAAAAATGGCTACCAGGCTTCCATCCACATTTTCGAGGTCGCGGAGGTTCGGATTGCTTTTGTCATTGAACACAAGCCCGAAGAGCTGATGGTCGTTCTGCTGAAAACCATAAAAACCGATCTGCGCTTCATTGCGAGCGATGACAGCATTAAACGTCGCCTGCCCCCCCGCATAGCGGGACCTGCGGTTGTCCGTCGTGCTGACAGGGAAATCGTTGGCGCCGCCATCATAATTGGCGGTGTTGTAGTGATAGAAGGGCGAGACGGTGAGGAGCAACCCGGGGCTGAACGTTCGCACCCAAGTAAAATTCACGAAGCCGTCGGTCTCATGTTCTCCATCGCGGATGCCCGCAGCCTGGCCCGCCGGGGTGTTCGGAATCTGGTAGTAGTCCCGGCGGACAGACGTGACCAGCCGGAGCTGGTTCGCCGAGTTCACGTTGAAAAGCAGCGACCCGAAACCCCCGTAGCCGTTTTCCCGGTCGTGAATAATCGCGTCGACCGGGCTTTGCAGTCCCAGATCGCTTCGATTTCCGTTCACGCTCGCGTAATACGCGAAGCGTTGCGTGTGCCCGCCGACGTTAACTTGGTCATTGGTCTGATAAAAATTTCCAAAACTTGTGATGAGTTCGCCCTGATTATCCCGTTCGAAGCCGGTGCGTGGAACCACATTGAAAACGCCATAGGTTCGGTCGCCGTATTCGGCTTCGTAGCTCCCGCGCTGGACTTCGAGATAATCGATGTCTTTGGGATCGAATTGCGGGCCGACGTTGCTGGCGATATTGGTGTTTGGAACCGGCACACCGTCCACCAGCCAGCTCACCTGGTGCCCGCCGCGAATGTGGAGTTGGTCATGGGTGAAATAGGCGCCCGGCACGTAATTGGTGACCGCCTGCATGCTGTTCGTGCGGTCCGCGCCGGGCGTGTGCTCGATGTCAAGCCGGCTTACAAGAGTGGTGGGCGTGACCGATTCAGTCGAGGCGCTCTCCGCTTGCGCGGAAACGGTGGTGGATTGGCGCACCCCCGCAAGTGTGAGCGGGATGTGCAGAATGGGAGCGGAGTCCGATTTGACGGTAATGGATTGCTCCGCCGGTTCGAATCCGGGCTGGTCCACTGTGACGGTATATTCACCGACGGGAACGGCGTTGAACTCGAACTCTCCGTCCGGATTTGTTTTGCCGGTCTGAACCCAATTCGAGAGTTGAGCCTTCAACTTCACAGTGGCCCCATCGACGGGCCGGTGCTGCGGGTCGTGCACAATCCCGCGAACTGTTCCAAAAATCGTTGCATGCGCAAGCCTCGCGCCGAAAAACAGCGAAGCTGCGAAAAGCAGTGTTGCGAGCCTCCGCATGGAAGCCTCCCTTTCCTTTTAGTTTTTTCCGCGCTTTGGAAAAAGGGAACTACGACCGCGGAGGTTCGAAGGGAACTGCGGCAAAGCCGGAGCTACGCCGAGAATCGGGAGAGGAGATCTTGTCGAAGACCAGGCCGGGTGCCATCAGTCGCACTTTCGCCGCAAGAACAGTAAGCGGAACCGGTGTGATAAATCCGAATTCGAGGGCGTGGTTACAGGCCGACTTCATGCTGCACTCCGGCGCGGACTGACCGCTGGAATGATGGCAATCCACGTCGCCCGAAGTCTGATGCGAACGGCCAGGCGCCGGATGAGGACGGCAACAAAGTTTCTTGCAGTTTTCGGGCGCGCAGGCCTCGCCGTGCGCGACCAGCGCCAGGGGCGCAGCCAGCAGCGCGCAAACAGCGACGATTGCGAAGGCGCGGCGCACAGGCGATAAGGCTACCACAATCTTCTCCATGGAATATACGCTGAATCTCTCGGCTCTGGATTGCCATCCACTGCGCTTCGGGTTACTCTCGCTTTCTTGTGCTGCCATTTAAACTCATTTACCACGATCGCTATGATCTGAATCTGGGCGCTCACGTCTTTCCTTCAGAGAAGTTTCGGTTAGTTCACGATGCGCTCCTCGCTGAAAGAGTGGCCGAGCCGGACGATTTCCTCGCGCCCGAACCGGCGAGTGACGAAGACGTTCTTCGCGTTCATTCTGCGGGATACGTGCGAAAGCTGCTGGCCGGCGCGTTGAATCATCTCGAGATCATGCGCCTCGAGGTTCCGTATTCGAAGGAGTTGATTGAGGCTTGCTGGCTGGCCGCGGGCGGCTCGATTCTGGCGGGGCGCCGGGCGCTGAGCGATGGCTGGGCCGCGAATATCGGCGGCGGTTTTCATCATGCGTATCCCGACCATGGCGAGGGCTTCTGCGTGATCCATGATGTAGCCATCGCGATCCGCCGTCTCCAGTTCGACCGCGCCATCGAAACGGCAATGGTCGTTGACACCGATGTGCACCAGGGAAATGGAACGGCGGCGATCTTCGGCGGCGATGGCACCGTGTTCACGCTCTCGATCCACCAGGAAAATAATTATCCCTATCCCAAGCCGCCATCGAATATTGACATCAATCTGGCCGACGGCACGGAAGACGACGATTACCTTGCGATTCTCGAGAAGCATCTCATGCAAGCTTTCCGCGATTTTGAGCCACAGCTTCTCTTCTATGTCGCCGGCGCCGATCCCTACCGCGAAGACCAGCTCGGCGGACTCGCATTGACGATGGAGGGTCTCCGGCGCCGCGATGCACTGGTCTTCGAGCACGCGCGGCGGCATGGCATTCCGGTAGCGATCACGCTTGCAGGTGGATACGCGCGGCGCGTGGCCGATACGGTGCGCATCCATGTCGGTACGATTCTTGCGGCGCGCGATCTGGCGCTGAAACAATCTGCCGCGCGAGGGGCCTGATTCATTTCGCCCGTTGGAGCGCCTCCTGAATGGCGGCGGTCAGCGCTTCGGGAAATCCCTCTTCAGTGAATCCGCTGGCGCGATAAACGATTTTTCCGGCGCGGTCAATCACGATGACGGTTGGGAGTATGTTCACGCGGAGGAAGTCATCCAAACCGTCAGCGAAGATGACGGGCACAGGCCATTTTTCGCGCGCCAGGAAGGGCGGAACGCGCGATTCATCTTCATCTGTATCCACCGCGAAGAACGCGACATCCGAATTTCCGCTGTAGGTCTGTGCCACCTTCGCGAACTGCGGTTCGAGCTCCCGGCAGGGGCCGCACCACGTGGCCCAGAAACTCAGCACCAGGTTCTTGCCTTTGAATTGGGCGAGTGGCAGGGCTGAGCCGTCGAGGCGCCTGAGAGTAAACGCAAACAATTCCTTGAGGTCTTTGTTTTTTGCGGCTGGGCTTGTGTTCTTAGGAGTTGCGTTTGTACTGTCGTACGCCGCGAGAATCGCGTCGCCTAATCCCTGGTCGCTCCCGTGCCCTTGCCTCCAGACGTTGCCGAGCTTCTGACGGACCTCGCGGTGGTCCACGGTTCCGCCGGGGCCGTTCTCGGGAAGCACGAAAGCTTCCAGATAATGCTTGATCGCCTGGGAGAGGTCTTTCTGGATTTCCGCAATTTCTCCCAACTCCTCGGCGGCGAGGGCATTGGCGCGAAGCCGGTAGCTCATCTCCAGGTCGTTTCGGGCCGCGTCGTAGGTCTGCTGCTGTTTCTCGATTTTTCCCCGGAGGGAATACAGCGCCACGCGAAGTCGTTCTTCCTCATGCTGCCACTCGGCCTGAGAGGACCGGGCGGGTTTTTCGTCCGGTGTGGCCTTCTCCACCCGGTCCAGCACGCGAGTGACGTAGCCAGCCGCCTTGGTGAGGCTCGCGTTATCACCCTGCTTCTCAAGAATGCCGACAGCGAGCAACATCATCTGTGCATCATCGGGACGGACTGCGATCAGCCGCTCGGCATAGTCGAGCGCACAAGAAGTGTTCTGCAACTGCTGGCAGGCCTCGACGAGCGCGCGATACACAGATGCCTTGCGCGGCGAATCGGGAAATCGCTCCAGATAGTCCGTCAGTTGCCGGACCAGCGCCGCGCGATCGTTACCGGCAGCTTCGAGCGCCCGTTGCAACTCCGCTTCAGGATCGGGTGCGGGCGCTTGTTTTTGATTCTTGGAGTCTTTCTGCTGCGCGACGTCGGGCTGAGAAGGCGCGACCGACGAATTGGAGGGGACTTTGCTTGCCTTGGCCGAGACAGCAAGGGCGAGGATCAGCGTAAAGACCTCACTTCGAAGGATTTTACCGCAGAGGCGCAGAGCACGCAGAGACAAACGGAGGAACAAGTTGAAAACCCTAAGAGCCTCATCTTGCCCCAGCCCTGGGACGCGACATGTTTTCGTCGTTTCGCTGTGCTGCGTCATAGATTCGCCAAATAGATTCTCTCTTGGTTTTGGCGAATGTAAAGTCTGCGTTGGTTGTAGAACAGCGAGTTCCAGGTTCGAGTCCCGGGGGGAAATTTTCTGAAGGGAGAGAGGGTGCTACTCGTTTCGCCGCAAGGGCCTCACAACCGGAGTGTGCACATTCTGCCCATGAAGCGAATGCCAACTGGGCGGCAGATTAGTTGACTTCAGTACGGATCACTGATTCGGCGGTCTTCTCGAGATCGGTCAGGGATTTCTCGATATCGGACCACAATGCTTCTCGAATCGAACCGTTGGAATGCCTCGCGATTCGAACAATCCAACGCATGGCCGCCTCCTTTACGAGGAGTTCCTCGAGGGCTTCGCGAACATGGATTCTTTGTGTCAGCAAGCCGGGAAGCACGCCGTCGCACAAACCATCGACGAGATATCTCAAGTGCTGGAGACGGGACTCGATGTGTTCCTCGGACGCGTCTCTGTCGTCGGTGGCCCGGGACTTCCGGTTGCGGGGCATTTCTTGACGCGTTTGAATCCTAGTCTTCTTGTTCATGGCGGAACTCCCAGTAGGTAAGGCAACAGCTAGGCAATGATCGAGAAGCCTCTGCTGAGTCGCTCCTCAGAGGTGGGCCCGGTTTTCGATCGCACAGTAGCTAGTGCAACGATTATGCCACGGTAGATGTGCCCTGAAGTGCTTTGTGGATATGGACTTACGCCACTATCTAAGTTTTCCTTCAGGGGTACTAAATCTCGAAAATTATTCCGGAATAATTACCTTTGTTCCAGCCGCAAAGCACGCTTAGAGCGAGGCCGAAGAAGTCCATTTTCCAGCTGCTTCATATTTTGCGTCAGTTTTGTTTCGATGTGTTCACGCTCTCGGTCAGGCAGAAACAGAAACTGGAAAGCACGAGGTTCAGCTTAAGCACTCCCATCCTCGCGACCAAATGTCCGGGGCAAAGTTGTGAGACTGTGCCGTACCGGGTGTAACGGTACACGCCCGTCCGAGTTTTTTCCCTGCTAAGAGGCCACCGGAGTGTTGCAATAATGTTTCTTGACTTCACGCGCCGCCGATATATAGTCACGCGGGTTGTCGGCGTAAAATTCCTTCGATTGATTCATTGAGAGTTATAAATCGGAACAGTAAACCAAGAAAGCAGAAGCTGGCACTGGCACAATCTCCGTGCAGTAGGTTGCTGGCACACGGCAGTCTTCAAATTGGCGGAAGCGGCCGTTTCGGTTATGCAGTTTTTCCGAGCAGAGCATTGGACATCACGCAGGCCGCAAGCTTGCGCTTGGTTTCCTTGTGGCGCGCCCCCCAATCGAGGCTTTTGAGTTTTTCCGGTCAAGCTCGATCAGCGAAGCATCGCGGGAAGCGTTTATTCGGACCGCAGCCATGGAAATCTATTTTTCTTGGGAGGAGGACTCATGAACAAAGAGCAAGCAGGTGCGCGGCAAGAGGCCCGTGGAACAGGAAAGCTAAAGCCAGGCGGGCGCGAGGTAAGAGCGGGATGGTGGGCCAGCAGGTTCCTCGAGGTCAAGTCTCGTCGCGAGAAGCTCGGTTGGCTATGCGGGCTAGCGGTGGTGGGACTCGCTGCCACGGCCTTGCTAACGGTTCACGTGGCCGCTCAGTCGAGCAATCTCAATGGGCACGTCCTCGCGAAGCACACACCTGGCTTTATCGCCCGAGCAAAGGATATGGGGCCGGAAGATTCCTCCAAGATGGTCACCGTGACATTGTGGTTGCGGATGCATAATACTGACGCCCTTGATGCGGTGGTGCAGCAGCTCTACGACCCGAGTTCTTCGAACTATCATCACTGGCTGACGCAGGCAGAATTCAACGCCAGTTACGCGCCGAAGGCCGAAGAAGCCGCCGCCGTGCAGAATTTTCTTGCAGGGCACAACCTAAGCCTCGTCTCCACCGGCGAGCACAACTTCTACGTCAAGGCGCAAGGCGCTGTGGCGGATTTGCAGAAGACTTTTCACGTTCAGATCAACAAGTTCAATATGCACGGGGAGACTTACCGCGCGAACACCTCCGACCCCGTGATCGATGATCCAGCCGGCGCTCATGTTCTCGCCATCAGGAGGCTTGCACGACTATCGGCCACGGCTGAATTTCGTTCGCCCGAGCATCAACGGCCAGCCACCTGTACGGGTCGCGGTTAGCGCCAGCACGAATGGGCTTTTCTTCTCTCCGCAGTGTTTCCGGGAACCGGAATTCCAGTCCTTCACCACGAACGGCGGGCTGCCGAAGGCATTCTACTTCGGTAATCGCTACGGGGCAGACATCACCAACACCACCCAGGGGCAATTGCCTCCCTGCGGCTATTCCCCCAGCGATATCCAGACTGCCTACAAACTCAAGCAGCTTTATAAACAAGGTCTCGACGGCACGGGCCAATCCGTTGTTATCGTCGATCCATGTGGTTCACCAACGATTCAGGCCGACGCCGAGCTCTTCCCGCAAGTCTATGGACTGCCGGACTTGACGCCCTCCAACTTCAAGATCGTGGGAACTTCCCCAGCGGGTTGCGACCCGAGCGGGGGCGGCGCCGGTGAGACGACGCTCGATGTCGAGTAGGCCCACGCGGTCGCCCCGGGCGCGACGATCTACCTGGTCATCTCGCCAAGCTTTTTCTTTAATGACCTGGACGCCGCGATTCTGACTGCCGTCACTAATCATTTCGGAAACGTAATTTCCAATTCTTACGGGGCTCCGGAAAGCCTCCTCGATTCCTCGGTCTTTAATCCGACGGACGCCATCCTCGAGATGGCGGCGGCGCAAGGCATCGCCGTGAACTATTCTTCGGGGGACAACGGAGACTGGTTCAATTTGCTGGGCTTTACGGACGTGCAGTATCCGGCCAGCTCCCCATTCGCCACCGCAGTTGGCGGCACCAGCTTGGCGCTCAAGCCGGACAAGAGCATCGCTTTCCAAACAGGGTGGGGAAATAATGCGACAGTGCTCGCCGCCATGATTCCGGGCAACACCGCTGTTGCGGTGCCTCCGAACAACCGGGGCTTCCAAGGAGGCGCAGGCGGCGGAAGCAGCGGAGGCTACACGAAGCCGAGCTTCCAAAAAGGACTGCCCGGTTCCGCCCGCCTGATTCCGGACATCGCGTACCTGGCGGACCCGTTCACCGGCGTTGAGGACATCCAAACGTTTGGGACTCAGCAATTCGTGTCCCTGGTGGGCGGCACCAGTCTGTCTTGCCCGATGTTTTCTGCCCTGTGGGCGATTGCAGCGCAGCGAGCCCATGAACCGCTTGGCCAGGCAGCTCACTTGGTGTATCGCTTGCCGGAGAATGCGGTCACAGACGTGGTGCCGTTCCCCTCGTTTTTCAATGTGAGCGGCGCCACGATCACGTCCACCGCTTTCAACTTCTATTTTCCAGACCAGTTGGCTGCTCCCCTGGGCAACACGAAGGAGTACGTGAGCGCTCTCTACAACTTTGGGTCTCCGCAGGGCTTGTCGGGCTGGTTCGTCCTCACCTTTGGCACCGATTCCTCTCTGACCACCGCCGTCGGCTGGGACAACGTGACCGGCGTCGGTACACCGAATGGCGAGGAGTTCGTGGAGGGAGTCGCGCAGCGGGAGTGAGCCGGAAATAGAACTGAGGAATTGAGTCAGCCTGAAACTTAAACTCCGAACGCTCAGCGCGAGGGAGCCTTCAGCCGGTCGCTCACGTCGATCCTTGATGTGGCCGGCTTCTTGGCCGAGGTTTCGCTCGGCGAGGTTGGGCAGACCAGTTTTTTACATCGCAAGCGGGAAAATAGTATGCTTAGAGTTCGCGGTTTTCTCGGAATCTCGTCTGCCTGAGCCGAGAAGACGAGCGCATACGTTTTCCAGTGCAACCTGCCTACTCACAGCTCGTTCCTTCGACTGCCCTCGAATGGGCCCACCCCATTGTGCGGGAATGGTTCCTGACGCGGCTCGGCACGCCGACCGAACCGCAGGAGCAGGGCTGGCCGCACATCCTCGCAGGGAAAACGACCCTGATCTCGGCTCCCACGGGCTCAGGAAAGACACTGGCGGCGTTTCTCGCATGTATTGATCGGTTGGTGCGGAAGGCGCTCGTGGGCGGACTGACCGATCGCACCGAAATCCTCTACGTTTCACCCTTGAAGGCGCTCGGGAACGACATCCAAAAAAACCTGGAGATTCCGCTCGGTGAAATCCTGCAATTAGCGGGCGAGCGCGGTCTGCTCATGCCGGAGATTCGCACTGCGGTGCGTACCGGGGACACTTTGATGCACGAGCGCCGGGCCATGCTCCAGCGGCCGCCGCACATTCTGGTCACCACGCCTGAGTCGCTGTACATACTGCTCACGGCGGAAAAGAGCCGCGAGATTCTGAAGTCGGTCGAGACCGTGATTGTGGACGAGATCCACGCGGTGGCCGACGACAAGCGAGGAACGCATCTGGCGCTTTCGCTGGAGCGATTGGAGGCGCTCACTGGCCGGTCCCTGCTCCGTATCGGTTTGTCCGCCACACAAAAGCCGATTGAATTGATCGCGCACTTCCTGACTGGCAATAGCCGGCCGGAACCTGTAGTGGTGCAGATCGGGCATCAGCGCGCCCTCGATCTGGCGGTCGAAGTCCCGCGCAGCGAGCTAGGGCCGGTGGCGTCGCACGAGCTGTGGGACGAAATCTACGACCGCATCGCAGAGCTTGTGCGGCAGCACCGCTCGACCCTGGTATTTGTGAACACCCGGCGGCTGGCGGAGCGAGTGGCGCATCACCTGGCGGAGCGATTGGGCAATGATGGGGTGGCGACACACCACGGGAGCCTTTCGCGCAAGTTGCGGCTTGCAGCTGAGAAGAAGCTCAAGGGTGGAGAGGTGCAGGCGCTGGTGGCTACCGCGTCGCTGGAGCTCGGGATCGACATCGGCACGGTGGACCTGGTTTGTCAGATCGGGTCGCCGCGCTCGATCGCAGTGGGGTTGCAGCGCGTCGGGCGTGCGGGTCACTGGCGCGGGGCTATTTCCAAGGGCCGCATCTTCGCCACCACCCGCGACGAATTGCTGGAATGCGCCGCACTGGTGCGCGCCATCCGTTTGGGCGATCTTGACCGCATCGCCATTCCCGAAATGCCCTTGGATATTCTGGCGCAGCAATTAGTCGCACTATGCGCGGCCGAGGATTGGAACGAGGAGGAGCTTTTCGCGGTGGTCCGCCGCGCGTATCCCTATCGCGACCTCGATCGCGCTGACTTCGAAGCCATCCTCGAGATGCTTTCCGAAGGAATCGCGGCGCGCCGCGGGCGCTATGGCACTTACCTGCATCGCGATCGCGTGAACGGGCGCGTTCGTGGGAGGCGAGGCAGCCGGCTCGCGGCTATCACCAGCGGCGGAGCGATTCCGGACAATGCCCTCTACAGCGTGGTCGCCGAGCCGGAAGGCACAGTCGTCGGCACTGTGGATGAGGACTTCGCGGTCGAAAGCCTGCGGGGCGACATCATGCTTCTCGGAAACACCTCCTGGCGCATCCGCCGGGTGCAGGCCGGGCGCGTGCTGGTGGAAGATGCACACGGGGCAGCTCCGAGCGTCCCATTCTGGCGCGGCGAAGCTCCGGCGCGCACCCCGGAACTTTCGGAGCAAGTTGCAGAGCTGCGTGAAAAAATCGATGGGTTGGTCCCCAACGTAAAGCCCGGGTCTGCATTGAGGGATTTGGCTGAGGCGCGCGACGCCGTGACCTGGCTCAAAGCGGAATGCGGCCTCGACGAGGCAGGCGCGGAGCAGGCGATGGAACACATCGTCGCGGGACGCGCGGTTCTGGGCGTGGTTCCAACGCAGAAGACCATCGTCGCCGAGCGCTTCTTCGATGAAAGCGGCGGCATGCAACTTGTGATTCATGCGCCGTTCGGCGGCCGGATCAATAAGGCGTGGGGACTCGCGCTGCGGAAACGTTTCTGCCGGTCTTTCAACTTGGAATTGCAAGCGGCCGCCACGGACGACGGCCTCAATATTTCGTTGGCGGAGCAGCACAGTTTTCCGCTGGCGGACGTGTTTCAGTTTCTGCATCCGGCTTCAGTCGAGCAGGTTCTGGAGCAAGCCGTGCTCGCTTCTCCCATCTTCACGGCCCGCTGGCGCTGGAACGCGTCCCGCGCCCTGGTCCTGCTGCGCTTCCAAGGAGGGAAGAAAGTTCCACCGCCGATTCAGCGCATGCGAGCCGATGATTTGCTGGCTTCGGTTTTCCCGGATGCGGCGGCGTGTCAAGAAAATGTGCCGGGAGATATGCGCATTCCGAACCATCCGCTCGTACGCGAGGTAATGAAGGACGGATTGACCGAGGCGATGGATATCGAAGGCCTGAAACAAGTCCTGGTGAAGATTTCCGACGGCCGTATTCGCTGCGTTGCGGTTGATACTCCGGTCCCTTCGCAGTTTTCTCACGAGATCCTGAACGCGAATCCGTTTGCTTACCTCGATGACGCGCCACTCGAGGAGCGGCGAGCGCGGGCCGTGGAGATGCGGCGCGTTCTGCCGGAGTCGGTCATCTCCGAAGTCGGGCGGCTTGACCCGGCCGCAATCGCCGAGGTACGCGAAGAAGCGTGGCCGGATGTACGCGACGCCGACGAACTGCACGACGCGCTGCAAACCTTCATTGCTCTGCCAGAACCACCGAGGCCGGAGCGCTCCGACGCTGCTGTGCATGAATTTGACGATCCCGGCCAATTGCAGGTGAAGTTGCGGGAGTCCGCGGATACTTGGCACAGCTTCTTTGACCAACTCGCTTCGCAACGGCGGGTCGGACGCGCCGTAGTCACCGATCGCAGATATTGGGTGGCGGCGGAACGAACGAGAAGCTTCAATCAAATATTCCCGTGGGCACGCTTCGAAACACCGGTCGCCGAAATCGAGCGCTCTGCTCCATCGCGCGAGGACGCGCTGTTGGGGCTCGTGGCTGGATGGATGCAGCACATCGGTCCCACGCGCGCGTGTGACGTTGCCCATCTGCTCGGGCTTCCAGCGGCGGAAATCGACCGGTCGCTTCTGCGGCTCGAGGGCGCCGGCGCGGTGCTCCGCGGGCAATTTACAGGTGGCTCGACGGCCGAGACCGAGTGGTGCGAGCGGAGGTTGTTGGCGCGGATCCACCGGCTCACGCTCGGAAGACTCCGCAAAGAGATCGAACCGGTCACGGCAGCGCAATTCATGCGTTGGCTGCTGCGCTGGCAGCACGTTGCGGAGGGAACGCAGCTTTTTGGCGAGCGTGGCACCTTGGAAGTGCTGCGACAGCTCCAGGGTTTCGAAGCGCCTGCCAACACGTGGGAGCGGTATATCCTCGCAAGACGGATCGCCAACTACGATCCGAAGGTCCTCGATCAACTCTGCCTCACCGGCGCGGTGGGGTGGGGGCGACTCTCGCCTCACCCGGCCACTTTGGAAGCTGCAACGGATGTCCACCGCCGTGTAATTCCGACGCGAGCGGCTCCCGTTGCATTCTTCGTGCGCGAGGAAGCGGAATGGATGATTCCGCAACATGCGGTGAGTGATGGGGCGGAGCCGCGCGGATTGAGCCCGGGCGCGCGCGACGTGCTGAAATTCCTGCAGCAACGCGGTGCGTCTTTTTTTACCGACATTGTGCGCGGCGCGGGCAAATTAAAGGCGGAAGTTGAAACGGCGCTGTGGGAGTTGGTGGCGGCGGGGATGATCACTGCCGACGGCTTCGACAACTTGCGCGCGTTGATCGATCCCAAGCGGCGTGCGGGTCACGGAAGCGGGCGGAACGCGCGTCCGCGACACAGCGCCGGACGTTGGTCTTTGCTCTACGCGGGTGAGGTCCCCGACCGTGCGAGAGCGCTTGAGTCAACGTGCTGGATGCTGCTCCGACGTTACGGCGTGGTCTTCCGTGAAGTTCTCGCGCGAGAGAGCATTGTGCCCAAATGGCGTGAGGTGTTGATGGCCCTGCGACGACTCGAGGATCGCGGCGAGATACGGGGCGGAAGGTTTGTGAGCGGCCTTCTGGGTGAGCAGTTTGCGCTGTCGGTGGCGGTGGAGTCCTTGCGAGCTTCTCGCGCGCAACAACCATCTGGAGAAACCCTTACGATCTCAGCCGCTGACCCGCTCAACCTCGTGGGCACGCTGGTGCCAGGCGACCGGGTAGCCGCGATTTCCGGCAACGTTGTGATCCTCCGCGATGGAATTCCGGTGAGCGAGGCTGATTCCGCCGCGTCCCCGGAGCGCCTCGCCGCCGCACACTGACCAGCATAACGAGCCTGCCCCTCGAAATATCAGCCACACCACACTTTCTTGGCGCTGTGCTACTGGCTCTCGGGTTTCTACACCCGCAAGCTGCGCGCTCTGCAGTACTCACACGGCTGAGTGCTATATTACGAGGATTCTATGCGGGCGTTCTTTTGGGTTTTCGGCATCCTCAGCGCGGCGAATGGTCTGTGGATGATTCTGTCGCCGGGCGGATGGTTCTACGGTCTCCCCGCCGGAGTGCCGGATACCGGACCGCTTAACGCGCATTTCGTGCGCGATGTCGGCGCCGCTTATCTTACTTTCGGAATCGCCTTCTGCTTGGCTGCTCCGCACGCCCTACGTCACCGGGGCGTGGTGCTGACCGCTACGGTGTTCTACGTGCTGCATGCCCTTTTTCACGTGTTCGACTTGGCCACCGGAAGGCTGGGTCCTCATCACTGGCTCCTCGATCTGCCCGGCGTGTTTCTTCCGGCGATCATTCTGTTGGTGTTCTGCGCGCCCCGCTGGTGGTCAGCTTATGACTGAGCCGAGCGCGCCTTGTAGACATCTTGATCCGGTTTACGCCGCTGCGATTGAGCGAGTGGTTGCCGTAGCCACCGAAGCAAAGACGCGGTGGTCTGCTGCCACGTGGCTGGCGCGAACGCGGACAAATAACTGTTTCGCCGCACCGGTGACCGCCAAAAGAACGACTGATGCGGAGGTCGAATCGGCACGCCCCCCGGGCTGTGTCGCGCACGATCACGATACGCTCGCCAATGCCGTTGTACTCGACGGAGTGATTCTTGCAAACGGCGGAGCAAAGACGCTGTCCTTGGCCGCCACGCCGCTGGAGAAACGACGGAAACGCATTTATCTCGCCACTTGGGCCACCACGCGTACAGAGACTGCCTCAAGCGAGGAATGGGCGTCGGAGTGAGTCTGCGGGTAAATTCCTCCGCGCGGACCCCGTGCGGGCGGAGCGCGTCCTCATCAAGGGCTGAAATCTGATTGCGCGCTGTGGCCGACACAACTTCCGACTGCGTATTCGCTTCTGGTGCGGGAACAACCGGAGACGATGCGATTGGCGCGGGGGTCCTCACGACTTCAGAAGCATGTCGAGCGGTGCCGGCAGGAGCGGACGCCGGCCATTTCAAGGGCCAGTATTTCCGCCGCTGTCTTGGCGTGAACGCAGCCGTCGGCTGAACTGGGGCGTTCATGAAGGCGGGCGACTCCGAGCGGCTTGTAACTGCCGGGATTTCCTCGCGATGCGGGATAGCGGGAACGGGTGGTTGATTTGAGCTGAGCGCCGGCTTGAAGTCAGGGAGGTAAGCTGAAATACCCGCCATCGGTGCGTGAGATCGTCCCCTCGGATCCGATTCGTGCGCTGCGGGCCGCTGTATCCGTGCGCTCTCAAAGATCGATTGGATGGTGGCCTGGTTGGCGCTCGCAGCGCCGGAAGCTGCAGTCAAGTGGAAAGGACGGACTTCGTCGAGCTGGAGCTCGCGCGTGACCGCTTCGACGAGGTGCACCGGAACCGGCTGCACCTGGTCGGCGTAGGCATTGATCAGCGCGTGCTCGCAGACAAGGTTGATCACTCGGGGAATCCCGCGCGCGTAAAAATGAACTGCATCCATCGCCTCGGCCACAAAGATGGTTTTGCTGTTGCCGCCGGCGATACGCAGCCGCTGCTCGATGTATGCGCGGGTCTCCTCGCGCGTGAGGGGAGCAATCCTGCAGCGAAGTGTGATGCGCTGCCGAAGCTGACGCAGCTCCGGTCGAGTGAGCTTGTCCTCCAGCTCCGGCTGGCCTGCGAGGACGATCTGCAGCAGCTTTTCGCGAGGAGTTTCCAGATTCAGCAGCAAACGAATTTCTTCGAGCACATCGGATGACAGACCCTGCGCCTCGTCCACGATCAGCACCGGGCCCTCGCCTGCGGCGTAATGATCGATCAGCCATTGGTTGAGGCACATCAACGGATTACCGTTATGCCGTGGGTCGAGGCGAATTCCAAAGTCCGCCAGCATGAAATCGAATAGCTGGCCCTTGTCCAGCTGCGAGTTGAAAACAAATGCGGTGGGCGTCCGCAGCCGGCGCAGCCAATCGAGCAATTGGTTGATCAGAATCGTCTTGCCCGTCCCGACTTCGCCGGTGAGGAGGATGAAGCCCTTGCGGGTCTGAATTCCGTAGGAAAGCTCATGCAGAGCCTCCTGGGTTTGCCGGGTGAGAAACAGATAGCGTGGATCAGGATTAACGTTGAAGGGATTCTCGCGCAGGCCAAAGAAATGAAAAAAGGTATTGTTCATCTTTGCCTACTGAAGCAAGCCGACCCCCGACTCAGTCTCTTACTGGCAAATCTGTAGAACTCTATTTTCTAGCAGTGATTGTACACTCGCATCCATCGGGTAAAGACATTAGTTTTCGGGGAAAATTGGTTGTAGGACTTCTAGGAGTCCCAGACCCAGGCCATCGTTCTTTGATGAGTTGCGGACGCTTTCAATAATTTTCGCCTGAGGTCAACCGTTCGAGTTGCATAGCTCTTTGACGGGGCAAAGGTTGAGGTACAATTCCGGTCGAAGTCACTTCGGCCATTCACCGCAGATCTCCTTCATGAAGCCGCGACGGCACAAACGGAAAATTGACGTTCCCAGCGAAGCGCGGCGGCGAGCGCGCGACGTGATCGGGCTCCCGCCTCCGGAGAAGGCAATCGCAGACAAGCGCCGCAAGCCTCCCAAGCACAAAAAGAAGCTATTGGAAGAATTCGAATAGGCGCAAGGGCGGGACTCTGCTTGAGGGCAACAACCATCTGGGCCGTGCGAGGAACTGCATTCGGCTCCGACCGAGCCTAGTTCTTCGAGCCTCAACCGGGTTTGGAGTCGGGGATGACTTCACCGGGGTGGAAGACCGGGGAAGCGGTCTTGCCGCTGGCTCGAGCCACTTCTGCGTTCATCTTTTCGATTTCGGCGCGCGAGAACCCGATCGAGCTGGCCTTGACCTGCCCATCCGGCGCGATCAAGAAAATACTCGGGACGTTGGTGAGCCCGAACTGATTGGACACCGGGTAGCCGTCTGCATCGACCAGCGCGGGGAACTTGATCCCGTATTCCTGGCAGAATTCCTTGGTGTCAGCGGCGTCATCCTGTGAAATCGCCCAGAATGAAGCCTTCGCGTCGCCGTAAGCTTCGTAGAGCCGCTCGAGGAACGGAAATGTGAACTGGCAAACGGGGCAGCTCACCTTGAAAAACGCCACCAGCACGGGGCCCTTTCGCAGGGCTTCCGCGAGCGAGTATCGCTTTCCATCTGCGGCAGTAAGGGAAAAAGTTGGCGCCGCAGTCCCCGACTGGATCGTGGCCATCCCCTTCCGACCTCCGCGCAGGAGCCGAAGCAGCCCTCGAAAGCTCACAAATTCATTCTATCCCACCGGGTTTCGATGCTCCAAAGCCCCAAACGACTCGGCGTACCGGGGAGTCACCCACGATGAAGTCCTTTCGTCGCTTCGCTTGCGGTGGTCAAAAGGGTTGCCACACCGAGCGAATCTGCGAGAGGTGCGAGATGGTCCGAAAGGCGGGAGATGCGGCCGACAGTTGAGATCCTTCGCCCCCGATTTCATCGAGTTCGGGATGACAGCCTGCCTCGAACGTGACGTCTAATGAATGTTGCGGGTTTTCTTCTGGACGTAATCCATTAGCAGGTATTGGCCGAGAGTGTAGGGGGTAGTGAAGTAGGCCTTGCCGCGGCAGAGCTCGGTAATCTTCTGAACGAAGTGAACGAGGCTGTAGTCGCTAGCGAGCATGAAGGTGTTGATCAAGATTCCGGAGCGCTTGCATTTGGCAGCTTCTTCGAGCGTTTGGGTGACGACGAGCGGGTCAAGGCCGAAAGCATTCTTGTAAATGCGTCCGTCCTCGAGCGTCAGCGCAGAGGGCTTGCCGTCCGTGATCATGATGATCTGGCGCATGTCTTTTTTCTGCCGCGCCAGGATGCGCTGCGCCATCCGCAATCCTTCCCGCGTGTTCGTATAGTAAGGACCAACCTGCACGCGAGCCAGCTTGCCGAGGGGAATTTCCTCCGCGGAATCATGAAAGAGAACAACGTGAAGCGAGTCACCTGGGTATTGCGTGCGGATCAGCTGGGCAAGCGCCAGCGCGACGCGCTTCGCGGGCGTGAACCGGTCTTCGCCGTAAAGAATCATACTGTGGCTGCAATCGAGCATCAGGACCGTCGCGCACGAGCTCTGATACTCACATTGGTGGACCATCAAGTCCGGATAATCGAGCTCGATCGGGACGCGGGCGCCATTGCGGCGCACGGCGTTGAACAGCGTCTCGCCGATATCGATGTTGAGCGTGTCACCGAATTCGTAGGTTTTCGAAACGCCTCCGGATTCGATGCCCGTCGCAAGATCGCGAGTGTCGTGCCGACCAAAGCTGCTCTTGCCCAAAGAAGCGAGAAGATCTTTCAGGGTCTTGAAGCCGAGGAAATCAATGGCCTTGTCCGTGATCTCAAATCTGGCGTGGGATTCAGGTTGATCGCGGCCGATTTGACCCCCGGGCGTTTCGGAGGGCGGCGGGGTTACCTGCGGCGGCTGGGGAGAGATATAGCCCTCCTCCGCCATGCGCTCGATAATCTGGTCAATCAATTCTCGCAGCTTCTGATTCTTCGAAAGATCGGGATTTTCCAGCAGCTCCTCCATCAACTCGGGCGGGAGCAAGTCGCCCTCTTCCAGGGCCCGCAAGATCGCTTCCCGGAGCTCATCCATCCGCCGCTGGGAGAACTCCTCCGGATTCATTTCATAGATTCCGTAGGGGGAGTTGTAGCCGCTCTGAAGAAAGAAATCCGCGAGCCGGCTCATTAACTCTTCGAGATCGACTTCTCCAGCCGGTTCGCCGGTGTAACGGGAATAGCGGATATATTTCATCGCTGCCTTAGTTGAACTGCCGGCGAGGCATGCGTCCCGCCGCTTCGCGTGGTTCCGGCGTCTTGCGCTGCTCGGCAAAGAAGCCGCGCTCTTCGCTACGGCTGATGCGTTTGTGCGCCCAGAGTCCCTCCAGGAGGAATTCCGCGGCCGAAGATGTCAGTGCCGGGTCATCCTTCGGCTTCACGCCGAGTGCGCCGAGATGGTCGAAAAGGCCCGGAACTTTCTTGAATTGCGCGCAGTGTTCGGCGGCGGCCGCGCCAGCCGGCACTTTCAGCTCGCCGCCCATCTCGAACCACTGCACTACCGGCTGCAGATTCGCCTGGGAGAAATACTTCGTAAAGAGCTTGCCAACAGCCGCGCGGATCAGCTCACGAGCGATGTTTTCAGCGCCACGGAGCTCGCCCTCGTATTCCAGCTCGAATTTTCCGGTCATCGCCGGGATCGCGGAGTAGATATCCGCGATGCGCGCCATGGCAACCGGCTCGCGGTTCCGCACCGCCCGGGCTTCCGCGCTGCTCAGGACATTTTCGAGGCAACTGATCGGGAGCCGTTGGCTGACGCCGGAGCGGCGATCCACGCGTTTATCTTCGCGCGCCTGGAAAGCGATCTCCTCGATCACCTCGCGGATGAAAGTGGGAGCCTCGAGCCGGCGCCCACCGTCGCGGTCCAGCCACGATTCCTGCGTGGTAATGGACATTCCTTCTTCAATGGTGGCCGGGTAATGCGTGCGGACTTCCGAGCCGATGCGATCTTTCAACGGCGTAATGATCTTGCCGCGCGCCGTGTAGTCCTCCGGGTTGGCGGTAAAGACGAGCAGCACGTCGAGCGGCAGCCGGACCGGGTAGCCCTTAATCTGGACGTCGCCTTCCTGCATGACGTTGAAAAGGCCCACCTGAATCTTCCCGGCCAGATCGGGCAATTCGTTGATGGCAAAGAGCCCGCGGTTGGCCCGCGGCAGAAGGCCGTAGTGGATGGTCAGCTCATCGGAAAGATCGCGTCCGGCGCGCGCGGCTTTGATCGGGTCAACATCGCCGAGCATGTCCGCGATCGTAACGTCCGGGGTGGCCAGCTTCTCGACGTAGCGGCGTTCGCGCTCGAGCCATGCAATCGGCGTCGCGTCGCCTTCTTTCTGAATCCGCTCACGACACGACCGGCAAATCGGGCGATACGGGCTATCGTTGATCTCGCAGCCGGCGACGACAGGGATCTCCGAATCGAGGAAGGCCACCAAGCCGCGCAGAATCCGCGTCTTCGCCTGGCCCCGGAGTCCCAGAAGGATGAAATGGTGGCGAGAGAGCAGGGCATTCACGATCTGCGGGACGACCGTCTCATCATAGCCATGAATGCCGGGGAAGAGCGTCTCGTCCTTCTCGATTTTCCGAAGAAGATTCTCGCGCAGCTCCTGCTTCACCGTTCGGCCGGCAATCTTCTCTTCCGACCATGGACTGCGGCGAAGCTCTCCGAGCGTGACAGGCTGCGATTTCATGGGCCCCCATTTCTCCTGCTTGAATTGGCGCGCGGCACAACCGGCGCCCTGATGCCATTATAAATGAAGCGGAGAAGCCGCGATACCGCACAGAACGCTCATGGTGTTGCATGGCCGTTGCCGCGAGCCTTCTCCCGAATGAGATATTTCCGCTCGAGGGTGGGCAATAGTTCGTTTAGATGCCGGAGAAGCTGCACTCGTCGTCTGCCTTCGTCACGCAACTCGAGGATCGCCTGTTTGTGGTCGAGCTCAAGAGGCAGGTCGGAGGCGATGTGGAACGCCAGCGAAACGGCGTCTTCGCGTTCGGAGTCCTGCGGCGCTTGGCCGTAGAACAGAACGTGGCAGCGTTCGTATAGCTTCATCAGTTCCGGATTTTCTTCCGGCTCGGCGGCATCATCGCCCTCTGCCAAGTATTCGACTTCCGCCTCCTGATAAGGCTTTTCGGAGAGGACTTTCAGGATGCGCATGGCTGTCCCGCCCACGGTGAGAATGTCCATCTGACCGTCGGGATATTCCTTCACGAGTTCAAGAATCTCGGCGGTGCAGCCCATGGCAGCAATCTCTTTCGCCCGGGCAAGCACGACGCCGAATTCCTGCGGCTCGTCGAGGCAGTAGCGGACCATCAACTTGTAGCGGGGTTCGAAGATGTGGAGAGGCAGGGCCATCCCTGGAAACAGCACCACCTCAAGAGGGAAGAGCGGGATGCGTTTTCGAACCATGCCGTGCCTGTGAAGAGGATAACAGAAAGGGCGGCTATTTGAGGGCCTGAAGAGCAGTCCGCATTTCGTCGAGCGCATGCGCGTCGCCGGCCGCCTGCGCGACGACGATGCCATCGGAGCCATCAAAAGAGGCAGAGAAATTCGAAGAGAAGATTGGCGGCCAGAAGCGAAGTGATTTCGCCGGTATCAAATGGTGGCGAGACCTCCACCAGGTCGCACCCCACGATGCCCAATCCTCGCAGCGAGCGCACCAACTCGAGAATCTGTACGCTCGTCAACCCGCCCACCTGCGGCGTCCCGGTGCCCGGCGCGAATGCCGGATCGACCGCGTCGATGTCCAGAGTGACGTAGACGGGCTTGCCTCGGAACTTCTTCAACACCCGCCGCACCAGCAGCATTCCGCGGTGGTGGAATTCTTCCGCCGTCACCATCATAATCTTGTGCGCCCGCGCAAACGCAAAGTCGTCATCGCCGTACACTTGGCCGCGAAGCCCCACCTGCAGCACGCTTCCGTTCCGCAGCAGGCCCTCTTCGATGGCCCGCCGGAACGGCGTCCCGTGCGAATACTTGCAGCCGAAGTATTCATCCCAGGTGTCGCTATGCGCGTCGAATTGAATGAGTGCCACCGGCCCGTGCCGCTTGGCCACCGCCCGCAGGATCGGCAAGCTGATCGAGTGGTCTCCGCCCACGCACACTGGCCTCACCCCAGCGCGCAACACCGGCTCCAGGCCCTTCTGGATGCGCCGGAAGGTGTCTTCGATGGAAAGCGGATTCACCGGCAGGTCGCCGTAGTCGGCGATGCGGTGCCTCTCAAACGGATTGACTCGTAGGACCGGATGGTATGGCCGGATCATCGCCGACTGCACGCGGATGTTCCTCGGACCGAACCGCTGGCCCGGGCGGTAGGTTGTACCACCGTCAAAGGGAATCCCCACGAGGGCAATATCCAGTTCTTCCGGTCTGGGAATTTCCGGCAGCCGCATAAACGTGGGCACGCCCGCGAATCGCGGATAGACGAGCGCGTCAACCGGCGCTGGATAGGGACGGGAGGACGGACGTTTCTTCATGCCGGGGCTCGGGCGCGTCTTAGTTTAGGCGACGGCGTTTCAACGCAACGATTGTAATGCTGCCAGCATTTCGTCCCGCGCGTGCGCGTCGCCGGCCTTCTGGGCGACGACGATGCCGTCGGAGAGCATCTTTTTCGCTTCGGGGAGCCGCCCGAGACGCGCCAAAAGCTGTCCGAACTGAAAGTATCCAGCCACGTAACCAGGGTGGGCTGCCAGCAGCGTCTGAAAATGGTCGGCGGCAGCCTGGTCATCACCCAGCTTGGCGCATTCAAGTGCGAGGCCATAACGCGCAAAAGCATCGTTCGGGTTTGCCGCAACGAAGCCTTCCAGAGTTTCGCGGCGCGACTTCTGCGTTTGGGTCATAGGTCGAAAGCGCGTATTATAGCGGGCTTGCACCAAAGCGCAAACTGCGGACCCCGAAAAGGGAGCAGCTCGATCGCGAGGATTTGAAAGGGAAGATGCCAAAGGCGCGGAAAACCCGGAAAGAATCCGAGCACGAATCAGGCACCAAGGGCAAACCGGTCAGTGCTTCGCGCTCCGAGATGGTCGAAGCCGTTCTTCCCAATGACGCGAATCCCCTCGGGTTCATTCTCGGCGGCCGCGTAATGCATCTGGTTGATATCGCGGGGGCCCTGGCGGCTCACCGGCACGCGAATAGTTATGTGGTCACCGCCTCGATGGACTATGTCGATTTCCGCAATCCGATTCGCGTCGGCGATTTCATCATCCTGAAAGCGAGCGTCAACCGGGTGTTCAACACTTCGATGGAGGTCGGGGTAAAGGTGTTCAGCGAAAACGTGCGGACGGGCGCACGGCGGCACACCAGCAGTGCCTATGTAACTTATGTGGCTGTCGACGAAGCCCTGAATCCGCACGAAGTCAGGCCTTTGATTCTCGAAACGGAGGAAGACCGTCGCCGGTATCGCGAAGCCGGTGAGCGCCGAAAGATTCGCTTGGCTCACCGGTACAAGCGGCCGTTCGAGTAAGGCGGACGGCCCGGTGTTTCAGTTTTTTCCGGAGAAAAAGTCGCGCACAGCCTGCGCAGTGCGGAAGGCTTGCGCGACGCAGTCGCCCCACGACGGTCCTTCAAGATAATTTCCGGCGAGGAATAACCCTGGAATCTTTCCCGCCTCCTCGCGGATCGTGCCCAGCGTCTCGGCGTGTCCTAAATTGTATTGAGGCAGTCCCTTCTCGAGCCGCCACACGGCGCGCTCCGCGGGCGCCCCGCCGATCTCGAGGACCTTGGCCACTTCCGCTTCGATCAGCTCCGCGAGTGGCCCGGGCTCCATGTGAACTATGCCGGGATCGGTGGCGCCGCCGGCAAAGCTGGTGAGCACAACCATTTCTTTAGGCGCGCGTCCTGGAAACAGTGACGAATTCCAAACCGTGCCCAGCACCCGCAAACCTTCTCTTCGCGGAACGAGAAAACCAAAGCCCTGCAACAGATTGGCCACCTGGTGGCAATGATACCCGTTGGCAACTACGGCCACCGGAGCATAGGCGATTCCGTTAAGGAATGTTGCAAGCCGCCCCGAAAAATTCTTCAGCAGATGAGCGGCGCTGTAGGCAGGAGTGGCCAGCACAACAGCCTGTGCTGAATGTCTTGCCGCACCGCTGTCACGGCGAATATTCACCTGGAATCCGAGGTTGCGAGCATCGCTGCCGCGCTCGATCGCCTCCACCCGCGCCCGCATCTGTGCTGAGTCTCCCAGTGAAGCCGCAAGCGTATCGAAAAGCGTGGAAAGTCCGCGCCGGAACGAGTAGAGGGATGGTCGCGGTTGGCCGGAAGCGGAACGAGACTTCATCGCGCCGCGCAGTACGCTCCCGTATTTTTGTTCCCACTCGGCTAGCGAGGGGAAGGAACTTTTCAAGCTGAGCTCCTCCGGATCGCCCGCATAGACTCCGGATACGAATGGCGTGACAAGGTATTCCAGGATTTCGTGGCCGAACTTGCGCCGGACGAACGCAGCCACGGATTCCTCCGATCCGGGTGGCTTGCTGCGGCGGAGTGGCTCGGTGAGTACTCGAAACCGAGTGCGATAGCTGAGGAACGAGCTTGCGAGGACGGCGACCGGGGACATCGGGATCATCTGAAGCCGTTTGTGCAGGAGCACGTAGCGGGGCGCGCGCGGATCGGCCTCGAGGAGTTGGTCGTCCAGCCCGAGCGCGCGGATCATTTCCATCAGCGGCGGAGTGCCGAGAAAGCTCTGCGGGCCTTTCTCGAACAAGAATCCGTTCTGCTCGACCGATCCGATGACCCCGCCGGGCCGGTCCGACTCCTCGAAAAGCGTGACCGCAATCCCAAGCTGCTTCAGACGGTACGCGCAAGCTAGACCAGAGATTCCACCGCCGATGACGATGGCGCTGCGCGGATCAGGCATTGAGGGAGTGTCGCTCAGAGCGTTTTGGAAAACAACGGACGGCTGTCCATTCTCTGCTCGGTGAGGTAGCGGTCGAAAATCATGCCGACATTGCGGATGAAAATGCGCCCCAACATGGTGACGCGAATCTCGTCGGCGGTGGTCACCACCAGCCCGTCGGCGCGGAAGGGGCCAAGCCGCTCGAGTTCCGGCGCGAAGTATTCATCGAAAGCGATGCCGAATTCCGCCTCAATTGCGCGCTTGGGGATCACGGTATGGCACAGCAGCCGGGAGATGACGCTGCGGCGGATCCGGTCGTCCTCGGTGAGCCGGTAGCCGCGCATCGTCGCGATTCCGCGCCGCGCCACGCCGGCCTGGTATGCGGGCACTTCCCGGCTGTTCTGCGAGTACGTGCTTCCGACCGCGCTGATGGCGCTGACGCCCAGGCCGTAGAGATCGGCCCCGGCTTTCGTCGTGTAGCCTTGAAAGTTTCGATGCAGCGTTCGGTTCTGCTGAGCCAGCGCAAGCTCGTCCGTGGGCCGCGCGAAGTGGTCCATGCCGATATAGAGATAGCCCGCGCTGAGGAATCCTTCGAGGCCGGCGCGAAAAATCCGGAATTTCTCCATTCCTTCCGGCAGGTGCGTCGCAAACGAGCCTTGCTGCTTCTTGAGCCATGGCACGTGCGCGTAGCTGAACATGGCTACGCGGTCCGGTGACAACGTCAGCACCTTTTCGATCGTGGTGTGGAAACTCTCCGCGGTCTGGTACGGCAAGCCGTAAATCAGGTCCACGTTGATGCTGTCGAAACCAAGCCAGCGCGCCGCCACGATCAGATCGCGGGTCATCTCGTAGGGCTGGATTCGATGGATGGTTTCCTGAACGCGCGGCTCGAAATCCTGGACGCCCATGCTGAGCCGGTTGAAGCCGAGCTTCCGCAGCGTTTCGAGATGCTCTAGGGTGGTTACGCGGGGGTCGACTTCGATGCCGATTTCGCAGTTGGCGGCGAAATTGAAATGTTCGCGGGTATATCCGAAGAGATCCTCGATCTGAACGGGAGTCAAATACGTGGGAGTGCCGCCGCCCCAGTGGAACTGGATAACCGGACGCTTGCGCGAGACAAATCGGCCCACGTGCTCGACTTCGCGCTTCACTGAGTCCAGATAGGGAATGGCCACCGATTTATTCTTCTGAATCGAGACGGTGCAGGCGCAAAACAGGCAGAGGCTCTCGCAGAAGGGAATGTGCGTATAGAGGGATACCGGGCGGCCCTCTTGATCGGCCTGTGCGAATACCCTTTCAAGATCACCAGGTCCGAGATCTTCCTTCCAGACAGGAGCCGTAGGGTAGCTCGTATAACGCGGCCCCGGGCGGTTGTATTTCGCGAGGAACTCCTCCGAAATCTGCGCAATCCCCGGGTCGTGCCCTCCGTTTTCGCGTGTCGAAGCCATGTCTTCCGTCAACCCTTCCCTTGTCCCATTGTCGCACGGCTGGGCAGTGGTACAGACTTTCCCGCCTCGACAAACGCGCGTGCGTTCTGCACCGGAGTAGTGGGCAATATCCCGTGCCCAAGGTTGAGGATGTGTCCCACGCCCCCGGTCTTTTCAACGCACTCGCGCGCCGCTTCTCGCACGATGTTTTCGGGGCCGAGAAGAACGGCGGGATCGACGTTACCCTGGAGCGCGACGCGTGTCCCAAGAGAGCGTCGCGCCTCCGCCAAATCGGTGCGCCAATCCAGGCTTAACACGTCCACCCCGGTCCGCTTGAGGCTTTCCAGAAGATGCGCGCCGCCGCGGGCATAGAGGATCACGGGCGTGGAAGCTGCCCTCAGCTCATTGAGCAGCCCCCGAATGGCAGGCAGTTCGAATTCGTCGAACTCGGCGCGCCCCAACTCGCCCGCCCAGGTATCGAATAGCTGGACGGCGGCGGCGCCGGCGGTGATCTGCGAGCGGAGATAACGCGCCGTCGCGCGGGCGATTTTTTCGAGCAGAATGCGAAGCGCTTGCGGCTGAGCGTAGACCATTCGCTTTGCGATCGAAATGTCGCCGCGCGTCTTGCCTTCCACCATGTAGCAGGCCAGCGTCCACGGCGCCGCGGCGAATCCGAGCACAGGCACTTCTGGACCGACCGCTCCGCAAAGGAGCCGGATCGCGTCGCCCACAAATTTCGTTTCGATTTCTGGATCAAAATCGCGCAGGCGCTGAATCCCGGAATCGCTCCGGATCGGATCTCCCAGCACTGGGCCGGAATCAGGAACCTCGAGGGGCATTCCCATGGCCTGAGCCACGATCAGGATGTCGGAGAACACGATAACGGCGTCAACGTCCAGAGACCGGAAAGGCTGGAGAGAGACTTCGGCAGCTAGGTCGGGAGTCTTGCAGATCTCCAAAAACGAATGCTTCTGCCGGACGGCCTGGTATTCGGGCAAATAGCGCCCCGCTTGGCGCATGATCCATACGGGTACACGCTCCACACTCTCGCAGCGGCAGGCCTTAAGAAAGAGGTCTTTCCGATTCTCGGGAACGGTGGGCATCCGGATCGAAAGTCCATTGCTATCATAGCAAAAACGCAGGGAATAGGCGCAGCGTTGGCGTGGCCTGGTTGACAGCCCTCTGCAGCGCCATTCTGGAGCCGGTTCGGCGTTATAATCGGGCATTATGCGGGAGGGGCCAAATCGGGGCTCTGCCGGACGTGATCAGGGCTTCTTTGGAGATTGTACCCTTTCATGATGTTTCCGTTGGGCTACGCGGCCTTGGCATTCTACGCGGCCAGCTTTGGTTGCTATACGGCGTTCTTGTACTCGACCCACCGCTGGGTCGGGCGGCTCGCTACGACGTTCCTTGCGTCTGGCATCGTCCTGCAATACGCGGCTTTGTACGAGCGATCTCGCTGGACCCACGCTGTGCCATACGATGATCTCTACGGGTCGATGTCGCTGTTCGCCTGGCTCTTGGGCGTCACCTATCTGGCGCTTGAGACCTACCACCGGCAGCGATCGGTAGGAGCTTTTGCGACTCTCTTGCTGCTGCTGTGGATTTCGGGAGTGATGGCTTTCGCTCCCTCAACACCCTCCGCGTCTCCGCCGGCTCGCGGGCCCCTGTTCGCATTTCACGTCACATTGAACACGCTGGCTTATGCCGCTTTCGCGCTCTCTTTTGCGCTGAGCCTAATCTACCTCATCCAGGCCCGTGTCCTGCGAGCGCGCCGGCCGGGAATGGTCTTCTGGCGCTTTCCCGCGCTCGACCTGCTCGAGCGGATGAGTCGAAGCAGCGTGTGGGTCGGACTCATCTCGCTCTGCATTGGCGTGCCGATGGGGTTCATCTTCGAGCGTCGCCTGATCGGCCATTTCGACGTGGCTGACCCCAAGGTGATCGTCACCCTTGTGATCGTCGGCCTGTATGCGGCTTATCTGTGGCTGGCGCGCTTGTCAGCCTGGCGCGGACCGCGGGCGGCGCTCGTGTGCGCCTTCAATTTTCTGCTCGTGATTTTCAGCTACACATTCGTGAATCTCTATCTCACCCGGTTTCATAAATTCAACTGATGGCCACCGCCACAACCTCGGGAAAACTGCCGGCGCATCGGTTGCACATCGCCATGATCGGGTGCAACCATCGCACCGCTCCCGTCGAGCTGCGTGAGCGCGTGGCGTTCACACCGGAACAAGCCTTGCGCGCAGCCGACGAACTTCGTCTTCACGGAATTCTGGACGAGGCTGTGGTTCTCTCTACCTGTAACCGGAGCGAGTTATACGGTGTTACCGGCGAAACCGCCGAAGGGGCTGCCGGAGCGATGCAAGGGTTTTTCACTTCCTTCCACAACATCGGCCCGGCGGAATTGAATGGCAGGATCTATCGGCAAACGGGAGGCGAGGCGGTGCGCCACCTTTTCCGCGTGGCCTCGGGTCTCGACTCGATGCTCCTGGGCGAATCTGAGATTCTCGGACAGGTCCGCGAAGCTTACGGCCGCGCCTTCGAGCACGGCTCGACGGGGCCGGTTCTTAATCGACTGTTCCAGAGCGCGCTCGAGGTCGGGAAGCGGGTTCGTGCGGAAACGGAAATGGGCGCCCGCCCGATGTCCGTGGCGTTTGCCGGTGTGAAGCTGGCCGAGCGCGTTTTCGGTGACCTGAAAGGCCACGAAGCGTTGATCATCGGCGCGGGCAGCGTGGCGGAACAGGTGATGGAGCACCTCCGGAATCGCGGCATTCGCGGAATCCACATCGTCAATCGGTCGCGCGAGCGAGCCGAATCTCTCGCTCAACGCATGGGCGGGCAGGTTGCGGATTGGGCTTCTCTGGAGGGAAGCCTCAAGTTTCCGGACATCGTGGTCACTTCCGTGGGAGAAGCGGGCGTCCTGCTTACCCGGGCGATGCTGGAACGAGCGCTCGGGGCGCGCTCGGGCCGCTCCATGTTTCTGGTGGATCTTGGAGTGCCGCGGAACGTCGCACCGGAGGCCGCTGGTCTTTATAATGTCTATCTTTACGATGTGGATGATCTCGGCGAGATCGTGGAGCAGAATCGGAAGGCGCGGGAAGCGGAGATACCGCGCGCGGAAGCAATCATCTCGGAACACATCGCCAAATTCGACGCTTGGAGGAGCGGTGTCGAGGCGCTCTTTATTTTCGACGAGCTTCGCGAGAGGCTTCACGCGCGACGACAGGAATTTCTCCGCGAGCGGCTGGAATCCATGCCGCACGTTTCCGCGGAAGAGCGCCAGGTCGTTCTCCGGCTCACGGAGGAGTTTCTCGACCGCGCGCTCGAAGAGCCGGCGGAGCGCCTGCGCAAGACGCGCGACATGCGGCAGCGGATCGCGGCGGTCGAGGCCCTGCGGCGTCTGTTCGGGCTCGATGAGGATCCCTCGTGAAATCCCTGCGCATCGGCTCGCGCGGCAGCGCTCTCGCGCTTTGGCAGGCGAACCACATCCGCCAGCGGCTCCGTGAGAGCTGCGGAGTTGGCTCCGAAATCGTCACGATTAGAACCTCTGGCGACCGGCTTGAACAGGCGCCCATCGGCCAAATCGGCCTGAAGGGTGTTTTCATCAAGGAAATCGAAGACGCCCTATTCGGACGCCGCGCCGATCTGGCGGTGCATAGCATGAAGGACGTTCCCACGGAGATTCCTGCGGGGTTAGTATTTCCCGCGATTACGAAACGCGAGGATGTTCGCGATTGCCTCGTGTCGCGTGGCGGAAAGAAGCTCGCTGAGCTCGCGCCCGGCGCGCGTGTGGGCACGAGCAGCCTGCGCCGGCAGGCGCAACTTCGACATTACCGGCCGGACCTTGAGCTGCGCGACCTTCGCGGGAACGTAGACACTCGCTTGCGCAAGCTCGATGCAGGCGAATTTGACGCAATCGTCCTCGCCAAGGCGGGAATTGAACGACTGGGACAGGGCGCGAAGATCTCCGAAACGATCTCGCCGGAAGTCATGCTGCCCGCGGTGGGTCAGGGCGCGCTGGGAATTGAATGCCGCAGCGACGAGAAAGAAGTGTTCGGGCTTCTCCAGAAGTTCGACGACAATGAGACGCGGGCCGCGGTAACGGCAGAGCGGGCACTGCTCTCCGAGCTCGAGGGCGGCTGTCAGGTTCCGCTCGGAGCCTGGGGGCGAATCGAGAATCAGAAACTGATTCTCGAAGCGGCCGTGCTCTCCGCGGATGGCGCCGAATGTCTGCGTCGCAAGTCTTCCGGAGATGTCGCCGAAGCCGCAGAAGTCGGGCGCCGCCTGGCGCAGGAATTAATTGACGCGGGCGCGGATCGCATCCTGCGCCTCGCTGGAAGAACACTTGGGAAACGCTAGTCAAACATTGGCAGGGAAGAGCATTGTCGTCACGCGTGCGCCGGAACAGTCGCGCGAGCTGGTGGCCGAGCTCGAAGCTCGCGGAGCGGAAGTCTTGTTGATTCCACTGGTCCGCTTCGCCGATCCGGAGGACGCCGAGCTCCTGGACGAGGCGGTGAGGTCGGTAACTCAATTCGATTGGATCGTGTTTACGAGCCAGAATGCAGTGCGTTTCTTCTGCAAGCGCTGCCGGGAGATGGGGTTTGATTGTCACAAACTCCAATCGCCCGGACCGATGGTCGCGGCCGTTGGCCCGGCGACCTCGCGCTCGGCTGAAGAAGAAGGCTTTCGGGTGGACAAGCTTTCGACCCATGCGCGGGCCACCGCTCTCGCGCGGGAGTTGTCCGGCGCGGTGACCGGGCGGCGAGTTCTCTTGCCGAGAAGCGATCGCGCCGGGAAAGATTTGCCTCGAATGCTGGCGGAAGCGGGGGCGCAGGTGATCGATGTGGTTGCCTATCGAACCTTGCTGCCTGATTCGCTGGATCCAAGCACGATGCAACGTATCACCGACGGGAAAATCGATGTTGTAACTTTCGCAAGTCCGTCGGCATTCGAAAACTTTGCGGATATGCTGGGGCCGCGACGCGTATCTCGGGTTGCAGGAAAAGTTGCGTTTGCGGCGATTGGGCCCACGACGGTCGAGGCCGTCCGCGCCGCGGGTTATCCGGTCGCGATCGAAGCAGCCGTTCCGAGCTCTGCGGGATTAACGGAAGCGATTGAGCATTACTTTGAAGAGATGCCGGCGAGGTTGAAATCATCATGACATTCCCCGTTCATCGCCCGAGGCGATTGCGCCGTAGCGAAGCCTTGCGCAACTTGGTGCGCGAGACGCGCTTGGGCATTCAAGGCCTGGTCTATCCCATGTTTGTTTGTCCGGGAACAAACGTGCGCACTGAAATCAGTTCGATGCCCGGCATTTATCAGCAGTCGGTGGACCAGCTCGTTGAGGAATGCCGCGAAGTCGCCGATCTGGGCATCCCTGCCGTCATTCTTTTTGGATTGCCCGAGCACAAGGACGAGACCGGGTCGGAGGCGTCCTCGCCCCAGGGAGGCGTGCAGCGATCGATTTACGCGATCCGCAAAGCGCAATTGGACTTGATTATTCTCACCGACGTCTGTCTGTGCGAATACACCAGCCACGGACATTGCGGCGTGGTCAAAGGCGGCGAGGTGCTGAATGATCCGAGCCTCGAATTGCTCGCTCAGGCGGCGCTTTCGCACGCGCGCGCCGGAGCCGATATCGTTGCGCCATCCGATATGATGGACGGTCGCGTCGCCGCGATCCGCCGGAAACTCGATGAAGACGGATTCGAGAACGTCGCGATTCTCTCCTACGCCGCCAAGTATTGCTCCGGACTCTACGGCCCGTTCCGCGAAGCCGCTCAATCCACTCCGCAATTCGGCGACCGTCGCAGCTATCAGATGGACCCGGGCAACGCGCGGGAAGCGCTGCGGGAAGTGGCGCTCGATCTCGAGGAAGGCGCCGACATGGTGATGGTGAAGCCGGCGCTGCCTTATCTCGACATCGTGCAGCGGGTTCGAGAGCAGTTTCAGGTTCCGGTGGGTGCGTACAACGTCAGCGGCGAGTATTCCATGGTGAAGGCGGCGGCCCGCAACGGCTGGATTGACGAACAGCGCGTCGTGCTCGAAATTCTGACGGGCATCCAGCGCGCCGGCGCCGATCTGATCCTGACGTACCACGCCAAGGATGTCGCCCGCTGGCTCAAGGCGTGCTGATTCGTGTTTGTGTTTCCGCCCGGGAGTTTGCAGCCCGCCTCTTCAGAGGCGGGGATTTTTCGCCGATGGATCGCGCGCGAACTTCAAATCCCCCGAGTCTGAAGACCCGGGCTACAAACGCGGGGAAATGAATGTTCGAGGCTGTTATCTAGCGGTGCCTCGTGTGGTGAGCGGGGCCGAACCATCAGGCCGGCAGCCTTTTGCGGATTAACACTTCACGTCCAAGGACGAATGACATTTTAGAACGAACCGAAGAAATGCCCTCCGACTCGCGTCCAAGTTCCAGAGAACTCTTGCACCGCGGCGAAAAAGTGCTCGTCGGCGGGGTCGATAGCCCCGTGCGCGCGTTTCGCGCCGTCGGCGGCGATCCGCTGATTATCGACCACGCCAAAGGCGCGCGCCTCTATGACGTCGACGGCCGCGAGTACATCGACTACGTCTGCTCCTGGGGCGCGATGATCCTCGGCCACGCCCATCCTGATGTGACCGCTGCCGTCCAGGACCAGGCCGCGCGCGGAACGAGTTATGGCATGACCTCGCCTCTCGAAATCGAGTTGGGCGAGAAGATCACACGCGCCGTGCCCTCCGTCGAGATGATTCGCTTCGTCAGCTCCGGCACCGAAGCGACGATGTCGGCGATCCGTCTGGCCCGCGCCTACACCAAGCGCGACCTCATCGTGAAATTCGAGGGCTGCTATCACGGCCATTCCGACAGCTTCCTTTCCGAAGCAGGCTCGGGGCTTGCGACTCTAGGTATTTCCGCATGTCCCGGCGTCCCGGACGCCTTCGCGAATCTCACGCTCAATGTGCCCTACAACGATTTTGCCGCAGTCGAGAAGGTATTCCGGACGAATCCGAAAAAAATCGCCGCCCTAATTGTCGAGCCTGTCGCTGCAAACATGGGCGTAGTCCCGGCAGCCTCCGGATTTTTGGCAAACCTGCGCGCCATTACGCGCGAAGAAGCCGCGCTTCTTATTTTCGATGAGGTGATTACCGGCTTCCGTGTCGGGTTCGGCGGGGCGCAGAGCCTTTACAGCATTTCGCCTGACCTGACGACGATGGGGAAGATTATCGGTGGTGGATTGCCAGTGGCTGCGTATGGCGGGCGTCGCGACATCATGAAGATGGTCGCGCCGCTCGGGCCGGTCTATCAGGCGGGAACTCTCTCCGGGAATCCTCTGGCCATGCGCGCGGGATTGGCAACACTCCCGCTCCTTGAAAAGCCCGGGTTCTATGACGACTTGAATCGCAAAACCGCGCCTCTGGTTGAGGGCTTCCGCGCGGCACTCTCCAAAAACGGCGTGGCAGGCCAGGTGAACGCCGTCGGCTCGCTCACGACCCTCTTTTTTTCTGCCGAGCCCGTGCGCAATTACGCGAATGCGAAGAAGGCCGACAGTTCCCACTTTGCCGCGTTTTTCTCGGAGATGCTGCGCCGCGGAATTCTCCTGCCGCCGTCGCAATTCGAGGCTCTGTTTGTCTCCGCAGCCCACACGAACACCGACATTGAGCGCACCATCGAAGCTGCCCGTGACAGCCTGAAAGCGATATTGACCGCCGCGACCGCGACCCGGCAGTTGTAACCCGGGTCTTCACACCCGGGGAATTTCGATCCATCGAATCTTGGCTTCCCAAGCACGCTCTACCAAGCTCTCCGAACGCCCTTCTAGTGCGCCCAATCGTTTCGCACCACCTGCCCGCCCTTCATCACAAACTTCACATGCTCGAGCAGCTTGATATCCGTGAGGGGATCGCCCTCAACAGCAATGATGTCCGCAAGCTTTCCGGCTTCGATGGCCCCGATTCGATCCGACCAGCCCATCAAATCCGCCGCGTGGATCGTTGCGCACTGAATCGCGGCGAGCGGCGGCATTCCAAACCGCGTCATGTACTCGAATTCGATGGCCTGCGTCCCGTGGGGAAATGGCCCGACGTCGGTTCCAAACGCAATCTTGACGCCTGCGGCAAGCGCCTTCTTGAAGCTCGGTTCGTGAATTCGCGCGCGTGTAGTCTTCCCGCCGGAAAGCGGGAGGTCTTCCTCTGGCTCGAATTCGTAGACATAAAGTGTCGGGACAAGATAAATGCCCTTGGTGATCATCTTCTGGATCGCGGCATCATCCAGATCAAGGCCGTGCTCGATCGAATCCACTCCGGCATCCAGGCAGGTGTGCAGGCCCAAGCCGCCGTACGCGTGGCACGCGACTTTCACTCCTTCGCGGTGCGTTTCATCCACAATGGCCCGGGTTTCTTCGAGCGTAAACGTGGGAATGCTCACCAGCTTTCCGTCGGACGTGAAATGGAATCGATGCGTCCCATAAATCTTGATCAGGTCCGCGCCGTACTTGATTTGTTCGCGGACCGCCTTGCGCGCCTCGTCGGGCGTATCCACGTTCTGCACGCCCGAAGGAACCAGCACCTCCGGCGAGTAGCCTTCCAAGGGATATCCGCCAGTCGTGGACAGGGCGCGCGTCGCAACCTGCAGCCGTGGGCCGGGAATCAACCCGCGGTCGATCGCGTTGCGCACATCCACATCGCTGTACATCGCGCCTTCGGTTTCAACGTCGCGCATCGCCGTGAACCCGGCATCCAAATCCTTCTTCACGTTCAACACCGCTTCGATCGTCCGGTATTGCCACGACTCTTTCAGCAATTGCTCCTCATAGCGTCCATTGGACTCGCCGGTAAGAAGGATGTGCGTGTGCGCATCGATAAGACCGGGGAGAAGGGTCGCGCGGCTCAGATCGATTACGGTTGCGCTCGCAGGAATCTGCACCGCCGCGGCGGGCGCGACTTTGTCGATCCGGTCGCCGCTGATCACAATGACCTGGTCGCTCAGCATCTTTCCATTGCGCACATCCAGAAGCTTCCCCGCGCGCACAAATACCGGCAGTGTCCCCGCTGCTTCGCCGACCACCGCAACGCTCAAGACAAACGACAAAATCAGAAGACGCCGCATCTCTCCTCCTTCTTTTTGCTTTTTGCGCTTTCCTTCGAGCCTCGGGAGCGGCGCGATTCTAACCCCAAACCCTCGCGCACAAGCAAGCCACTACAACAATCCTGTTAGTCACGCGCCAGATTGTCACAAAGGAAGCGACAAACTGAGGGCGTCACGGTCTCTAACGCGGCGACAGGCGCGGCACAAATGACCAGATTCTGGGCACGCTGTCAAGCTACTGGACACGCTATTTTTGACTGGAAGAAGCCGAAGTACCGCGGCGACTGGCCCGAATTAGCCTGCTAAATTCCGCGTTCAAAGCACCCAAAACTTCGTAAACGACAAGTAATCCTTTTATTTTCTGCGTGGTAGGTCGCTAGTACCCTCATAGTACTCTCGTCCCGATTTGGGGAGGTCCGTTCGCACTATCCACCTGCCCTAGGCGTTCTATAGCCAGTGCCGTCTCCTGGCGGCAAAGTGTACGTGAGGTGGACACATGAAAGCTCTGATAGCAGCGGCACTCTTCCTCCAGTTGGCAGCGGCAGCCCAAATTGCGCAGGCGGCGGACTCCTCAACCGAGTCGGCTACACCTATAGCCCAGCCAGCCACCGTGGCCGACACCAAACTCGACCGTTCGCTGCCAGATGCTCCCCGGCCAACGATAGAGGAGTTTGCGATGGCGAGCGCCGCTGAAATGTCAGGTCCGTCGCCGAAGGCCATCTCTGCGGCCGTGCCCAGCTCTGAAGTTCTCGCCGCGATTTACATTCCCAATGCGCAGCCGATGCCGCCAGGATTTCAGAACCCCGCTCCTGAGCGGACCATTCGCCACTCGCAGCGCCTGTGGTGGACGCTGTCCATCGCGCAACATTCGGCGGCAACTTTTGATGCCTGGTCCACGAACCGCTCGATCGCATCCGGGAACCACGAAGCCAATCCCTTGCTGAAGCCCTTCGCCGGCTCCGCTGCCATCTACGGCGCGATTCAAGCCGGCCCGACCGCCTTCGACTTCCTGGGGCGCCGCATGCAGCGCAGCCAGAACCGTTTGGTGCGCCGGATGTGGTGGGTGCCACAGGTCGTAAGCACCGGTGCTTCGGTTTTCGCCGGCGCTCACAACCTCAGCATTTCGCGCTAAGCCCCTCTCGACGGCCGCGTAGCGTTGCGGCTGACGAATCCTTCTTTCACCCTGTTACCTCCTCCCCACGCCCTGCCAACCCCCCGCCTCGTTGCTCCGTACGCGCTTTGACTGAATAATAGGAGCTTCTGTGCTGGAATCCGGGAGAGAGCTTGTCTTCGATCTCGCTTCTCATCCGTGCAACCAAGCCCTACAGGCGACGCGCGCTCGCATCCCTTATGCTTGTCTGCCTCGCCCTGTTTGTGACCGCCAGCGTCGGCGCCGCGGGGCAGAGCGCTGAAGCTCAAGCCCACGCCGACAAGGGCTTGGAGCTGGCACAGGAAGGCCATTTCGATTCCGCCGAAGCGGAGCTCCGCCGCGCTGTCGAACTCGCGCCAAACGAACCCGCCTTCTTGGCCGATCTCGGCACCATCCTGGCCATGGAAAAGAAGCTCGACGAATCCACCAGCGTCTTCACACAAGCCCTGAAGCTCAATCCCAGCGACTCGACTGCCCGGCGCTACCTTGCCGCCAACCTCTGGCAATTACATCGCTACTCCGACGCGAAGCGCAACCTCGAAATCATCCTAAAAGAGCAGCCTGGCGATCAGCAGTCGCTTCTGCTGTTGGGAATGGTCTCAGAAAATATGAAGGACTACGCGACGGCAGCGAGATCGCTCGCTTCCGTCCCGGCACTCGTGCGCGAGCGTCCGGAATCGATCGCAGCTTTGGCGCGATCCTACTATCATCTAGGTGAGAAGGACAAAGCGCGCGCGACACTCGAAGAATTGCGCGCCACTCCTGCGGGACCGCAGGGAGTCTTCCTCGGCGCGCAGATCGCCAATGAAATGGGGGATTACGACACCGCCGAAAAACTGCTGCTCTCGATTGAGTCAGCCTATCCGGACCCGGCGGCTTTGGGCTACAACCTCGCCCTCGTTCAATACTGTGCCAAGCGATTCGACGAAAGCCGCCGCACCCTTCTTCGCCTCGTTGACTCGGGCTATAAGACCGGCGAGATTCTCAATCTTCTCGGCTGGTGCTATCAGCAACAAAACCAGCCCCAGGAGGCCGCCGGCGCACTCGAACAGGCGATCGCCCTCGAGCCCGCTCAGGAATCGAACTACCTCGACCTAGGTAAGGTGCTCCTGGCGAACCGCTCCCTCCCCGCTGCTCTCGAGCTTGCCAGGCGCGTGACCCAAACGTTTCCGGATTCCCCGCGCGCCTTCGTGCTGAAAGGTTCCGTCGAGCTGAAGATGTCGCAGTTCACTGACGCCGTTACCTCATTCTCTCGCGCCGCTGTGCTCGCTCCCGGTGATCCCGACGCCAGCCTCGGATTGGCGCAAGCGCAATTCGGAGCAGGAATGCGAAAGGAATCCGCGGCCAACTTCGAAAGCGCCATGAAACGCTTCCCCAAGGACGCGCGTTTTCCCCTCGAATACGCCATCGTGCTGTTGAAGGAAGCCGAAACCGGAGATGCGCCCACCGAACCGCGCCCCGAAGCTTTGCTCGAATCAGCCCTCGCACTCAACGGTTCCTCTTCAGAAGCTCACTATCAGCTCGGCAACCTCTACTTGGAGAAAGGCCAGGCGGCCGCATCCTTGCCGCATCTCGAAAAGGCCGCCAAGCTCGACACGCAAAGCGCGAGGATTCATTTCGCCCTTTCGCGTGTTTATCGCAGGCTGGGCCGCAACGCCGAAGCATCAAAAGAACTGGATCTGTATCAAGACCTGAAGAACAAGGAATCCCAAAGCGAGCCCGTACCGGCCGGCATGTCCCCCCACTAAGCGGTTTCCTGACAACCTTGGGATATTCGGTTGGTCGCAAGACTACGATCGAGGTGACCGACCTGATCTGGAAGCGTGCACGCATGAGTGGCTTCGCCCTGGCTGCACAATCCCCCGCCGTCATCGCGGCGGCATGGAGTACCATTCTCCCCCTGCTCATCTCAGAGAAGGTCCACCCCGTCCTCGAAAAGACTTACCCCATGGAAAGGCCGCGGAAGCCTTGCGCCATCTGATCGAAGACCGTCCCTTTGGAAGGGTGGTGCTGTCTGTTTAGACTCTCCGTCTGAATCGACTCGGCAGTTCAAGAGAGTGTCCCGGTAAACTTTTCCAGACTATGGTCTCGCTCGATTCCACTTTTCAAATAACGCGTTGGCGTCGTCCCCAATTGCTTGCGGAACATGGATATAAACGCGCTCGTGCTGCTGTATCCAGCCTCCAAAGCCGCTGCAGTCACTTTTTCGCCGGAAGCCAGCAACTGCATTCCATGGAGCAGGTGCAATTGCTGCCGCCACTTGGCGAAAGTCATTTTCGTTTCCTCCAGGAACCGCCTCTGAATGGTCCTCTTGCTTGCCCCGCAGTCCTTGCACAGCTTCTCCAGTGTCCTCTGGTCGCCAGGATTCGCAAACAACGCTTCCATCACTCTCTTCGCCCGCGAATCCACCGGATGCGGCAACTGCAAAGGGACGGACCCGACCGCCTTCAGCTGATCGACAAGTATCTCGACAATCCGCCTCTCGGTCGCCGCTTTCTTGTTTAATTTCGAAAATGTGCAAGCATGAAGGATCAGCTCCTTCAAGAGCGCCGACACATTCATCACAAAACACCTCGCCGGCAGCGCGCGGCAAAGCTTCGGAAACAAATAAAGAGTCCTCATCGAAACCTGCCCGGACATGCTCACAGAGTGCGGCGTGTCCGCTGGAATCCACACCGCGCGCATCGGCGGCACGACCCATACGCCCTGCTTCGTTCGCAGGGTCATCACGCCTTTCGAAGCAAACAATAGTTGGTCTTCAGGATGAGAGTGCTCCAGAATCACATGACTATGCGGCGTCCGCCGACACACTCGCAATCTCCGCGAGCCGGCGGCCGTTCTTACCCAAAAGGATGCTGTGGCACTTGTGCGACATTCCTTGTCACAATAGCGAGAGAATTTACGCGCCACAAGTGCTATTCCTGACCTGCACCAAAGCCATTACGGAGGAAAAGATGCTCGCTTCGGGAAAGATAGTCGGCTTTGTTCCCACCAAGGATTACGACAAGGCCCGCGCCTTCTATGAAGGCAAACTTGGCTTCGAGTTTGTGAGCCTCGATCAATTCGCCTTGGTGATGCGCGCCGGCGATCACATGATTCGGATCGCAAAAGTGCAGAATTTCACTCCACTGCAAGGCACCATCCTCGGCTGGGAAGTCGAAAACATCGAAGCGGTCGTAAACTGGCTCAGGGATCGCGGCGTCGCAACCGAAAAATATCCCTTCGTTCAGGACCGTGAACTCGGGATTTGGACAACACCCACAGGTGACAAGGTAGCCTGGTTCAAGGATCCGGATGGCAACATCCTTTCTGTGAGCCGGCATCCTTAGTGGAAGAAGTTCCCGGAAGAAAATCGCCGTGTAGTCGGGCGGGGTCGCCCACGCTATCTCGATCCTTTGAGATAGTTCTGGCCCTTTTAGACTAGGCTATGGTTGTACGGAGGTCAGCGTTTTGAAAACGTTGTGACGCCGCAACCTCTGGGCAACATTTGGTCATGCTGATCACCCTCTCACAGTCGCACAACCACAACTTGAACAAAACACAACCCAATCCAAAATTCTGCCCGCAACACAAATGCACTTTCTGAAGGAAAGCCGAAAGGGCGGCCGCTGCACTCCCGGCGTGCCACGGTGACGCGGTGCTGAGCAGGCCACAACGCCCATTCCTGGTTGCTCTCACCGCTCTCTTCTCCCTGTCTGTCCCGGTTCTTCGACCAACTCGATTACTCCTGGCCTCGCCCGGCAACGAAATCTTCACCGATGTCACCGACGAGGCTGGCATCACCTGGCGGCACTTCAACGGGGAATCACCGGATCGCCTTCTGATCGAAGCTATGGGCGGAGGCGTAGCGTTTGTTGACTTCGATCGCGACGGCCTCCAAGACATCTTCTTTGTCAACGGTGGTGAAACGCCGCACGGCGAAAGCCCGGCTCCGGTTCGGAATGCGCTTTATCGCAATCTCGGGAATGGAAAATTTGAAGATGTGGCCGCGAAGGCTGGAGTCGATCGCTTGTCATTTTATGGGATGGGAGTCGCGGCCGGCGATTTCGATAACAATGGTTTTCCCGATCTGTATGTCACCGGCTACCCTTCGAGCGCGCTGTTTCATAACAACGGCAACGGCACCTTCACCGACGTCACGGACAAAGCCGGGGTCAAGAACTCCGGAAAATGGGGAGCAAGCGCGGCCTGGTTCGATTACGACCGCGACGGCTACCTCGATCTCATCGTTTGCAACTACGTGCGGTTTTCGTTCGACGATCCGAAGAAGTGCGAAGTGAACGGCACGCGCGCCTACTGCGAGCAGGTAGCCTACCAAGGCATGCCGCTCACCCTCTACCACAATAATGGCGACGGCACCTTCACCGATGTCACAGTGCGGTCAGGTCTTGAAAAATTGATCGGACGGGGTCTCGGGGTCGTTGCCATTGATGTGAACGACGACGGCTGGCCCGACCTCTTCGTGGCTCGCGACGCCTCACCGAATCTTCTCCTCATCAACAAGCACGACGGCACATTCGAGGACAAGGCGCTCGACGCCGAAGTTGCCTACGATCCGAGCGGCCTTGCCAAAGCCGGAATGGGCGTGGATGCCGGGGACGTCAACAACGACGGCGTGCCGGACTTCGTCGTCACCAATTTCAACGACCAATACCATTCGCTCTTCTTTGGCGCGCCGGCATTTCCGTACGAAGACCGAACGGTTGCTTCGCACCTCGCCGCGTACTCGAGATCGTATGTGGGTTGGGGAGCGCACTTCATCGATTACGACAACGATGGCAATTTGGACTTGGTGCTGGTAAACGGCCACATCAATCGAGTCATCGAGTCCACCCGCGGTGATGTGAAGTACAAAGAGCCGCCGCTGCTGCTGCGCAACGCAGGCAAGGGAATCTTTCAAAACATGCGCGATCTTGCGGGCCCCGTGTTCCGCTCCGGTTACGTGGCTCGAGGGCTGGCAGTCGGCGACTTCGATAACGATGGAGCCGAAGATGTCGTGTTTACAGTTCTCAACGACAAACCGGCGCTCCTGAGAAATAATGTGGGGAAGGACAACCCCTGGATTGGTTTCGAGCTTCAGGGAACCAAGAGCAATCGCGACGCGATCGGAGCAAGAATCACTGTTCGGTCCGGGAATCGGAAACTGGTTCGCTGGATCACCGGCGGCTCGAGCTACCTTTCATCTCATGACAAGCGCGTAGTCGTTGGCCTCGGCGGCGAGTCCGTTCCGGGCGCAGTGGACGCTGAAATCCGTTGGCCCAGCGGCGTGTCGCAGCAACTCTCCGGCCTCAGGCCAAATCAGTATCACAAGATCGTCGAGCCCGCCGCGAGCGGTAGGGCTGCGGCCTCGGCTATCTCATTAGGACGTAGCGTCCGCCGTTGGTCGCGATGATGACGATACTCATCACGACGAGTATGAGGTCGTAATGCCAACCATATGTCTTGTCGCCCCAGAAACCGATATGCCAGACGAAAATCTTCCTCTGGATTGCGCCGAGCATTACCAGGATCAATCCGATGGCCGCCAGTTGGGTGAGGACACCGAAGATGACTCCAAAACTGCCGAGGACCTCGGCAAGGCCCAGAAACGCCGTAAAACCCTTGCTCATTCCGATGCTTTTGCTCCGTTCCTCGGCCTTTGTGAGATGACTCCAGCCGCTGGTGATGAAGACGATCCCGACCATCAGCCTCAGCAACAGGAATCCGACATCCGCGTATTGGGTAAGCAGCGGGAACATGGGAACCGTCCGCCTCCTCTGTTCCGAATCAGTCGAGCCCGGGGTGAAGGCTGGCAATCATACCAAGCCCGAGCTGATGAGATGTGGGCTATCGGGCAAATCCAACCGCGGCGGCTGCTTGCCGCGCCGACTTTCCGTCGGCGCGTTTCTTGAACCATTCGGCGGCAAGACGCGACGCCTTCACCGCTCCGGCAATATCCGATTCCGGCGAGAGCGAGTCGGTGTTGGCGAAAAAGATGCGTTCCATCGGCTGGCTCGCGGCGGGTTGGATTTTCGTGAAGTTGCCGGGGACCGACATGAACATCGGGTGTCCGCGGCGATAGAGATGAACCTCCAGAGGATCGACGTTGAATTCGGGAAGCAGCTTTTTGAAATCGGCCAAGGCTTTTGCGGCGAGCTGGCGGCAACTCTCCTCTTTCAGAAGCTTGGATCGTTGCAATTCGTCCAGGGGCGTATACAGAGTGAGGATGTTGTTTTTCTGGCGATAGCCGGGCTGATTGCGGATCGTCCAATCGGCGACCACGATATCGGTGAATGTGTTTCTCGGGCACCACGTGTCGTAGGCGCGATTGTGGATCGCTTTCTCGAAAATCAAATTAATGACGGAGTAGGGGATATAGCGAATCTGACTCATGGCATCGAGTTGCGCGTCGGGAATACCCGCGACGATTTTCGAGGTGATGAATTTGGGCGAGGTCATGATGGCTGCCTTCGCCGCCACTGTCTGCAGTTCGCCCTGATGCATGTAGGTGACATGAACTTCATCCTTTTGCTGCTCGACGCCGACTACCGTCGCGCCGCCGACCATTCGCTCGCGATGCTTCGCGAGCATTGTCTCGGAGAGTTTCTTCGTGATCGCGCCATTGCCCCCGGGCAGTGTCACGCGATGATCCCGATAATTCTCCGTGGCGTTGTACTGGACCTCCCCGAGGCCGACCAGTGCAGAAGCGTCTGCCGTTTTCGATCCATAGTTGGATGGGCCGTAGGTGTCCCACCATTGCTGGACCTCCGGCTCATAGCCGGCAAGATACTTGGAGAAGGGTTCGGCATCGAGCTGCTCGGGATGAGCCTTGAGATCGATGGCAAGGACAGCGCGGCGGAATTTCTTGAAACTTTCCCGCACATTCGCAGGATACGGCAGCTCATCGAGACCGGAGCGCCACGTGTCCGCCACGAGCTTGCCGTTGACGATCGTCGAATCCGGACTATTGATGGGAAGCTGTTTGAGACCCAGTTCGCGCGCCAGTTGGTCGGATTCCGAGCCGGCTTCGTCGAAGGCGGAGCCCGTCGCGAAGCCCTGGCCCTGATACTCCTCAGCGTACGCATTCCCGCCCCAGTGCTCTTCTTTTTCCAGCAGAAGAAAATTGTACGATTGCAGAAAATAGGCCGCGGCAAGGCCGCTCATCCCTCCACCAACAATCACGACATCGTAGCTTTTCGACACTGGCGGGCGCGTGAAGACGTGGCCGTCTCGAACCTGGTGGCAAATTTCATAGTGCTCGCCGTCCACGGCCGGCTGCGATTCGGGAGGCGCCGCCATCAACGAAAAATCAAACGGGCATCCGGCAGCGACTGATCCTGCCACAACGAACTTCAAGAAATCTCTTCGGTTCGGGGTCATGCACTTTCTCCTTGGTAAGTGGCAGGAACGAGTTCAGTGGCAGAAGCGGCGCCTTCTTCGGCCTTCTGGCTGCGCGTGCGCAGGTGATACCACAGCACGATCAGGCTGATGGAGAAGAGGAGAATAATTGTCGAAATGGCGTTGATCTCCGGCGTGATGCCTCGCCGCAAGCGCGACCAGATTTCAAGCGGCAGCGTGTTCTCGCGCCCGATCAGGAAGAAGCTGACGGCGATTTCGTCCATCGAGAGGGTGAAGATCAGAAGGCCCGCCGCGACAATCGAAACGCGCAGGTTGGGTAGGGTCACCCGCCAGAAGGTCCTCCAGTGATTTGCGCCGAGATCAAGCGAAGCTTCTTCTTGAGCCCGATCGAGTTTCTGCAACCCGGCAAAGATTTCAGTGGTGGCGACAGAAATGAGCGCGGTGCCGTGGCCCAGGGTGATCGTCAGAAGGCTCAACTTCAGTCCCGCCGCGACGAAAAACATCAGCAGAGAGAGGCCGGTGATGATTCCCGGCAGAATCAGCGGAAGCAACACGAGTCGGCGGAAGAGGGCCTTGCCGGGGAACGTGGCTCGGTCGAGGGCCAGCGCGGCGGGCAGTCCCAGGCCAATCGCGATCCCCACGGCAGCCAGCGCTACGACGAAACTGTTCAGGACGGTGCTCCAGAGCGCGTCGTCACCGAAGAGCGTTCCATACCAGCTCAGCGTCAAATCCTTTGGAGGGAAACCCCCAACGCCGGCGCCGTTGAAGGAATAGATCACCAACACGATGATCGGTAGATAAAGGAATGCGTAGACAGCGGCGGCGTAGAATCCAAGCCATCCGGAACGCCCCGACACTGGGCTTCCGCCGCTCATGAAAAAGTGAGCCTCTTTTCGAGACGCTCGACCGCGAACAACAGGGCGACCACCAGCACCAGCATGCAGAGTGAAATTGCCGCGCCGAGCGGCCAGTTGTACGCCGCTCCAAACAGGCTGACCACGATGTTTGAAATCATGATGCCGCTCGGCCCGCCGACGAGGAGTGGAGCGAGGAAGTCGCCCAACGTAAGAACGAAGGCAAACGTAGCTCCAGCGAGAACTCCAGGTATCGACAGCGGGAAAATCACGCGCCAGAACGTTTTCATGGGTGAGGCGCCCAGGTCCTGCGAGGCTTCCACGAGATTCCGCGGAACGTGTTCGAGAGAGGCGTAGATCGGCAGAAAAGTGAACGGGGTGTAGATGTGTGTGAGCGTGAGAATCACTGCGAACGGACTATAGAGAAAAAACTCCACGGGATGACGGGTCAGGTGAAGGTATTGCAGAAAACCATTCAAGACGCCGTCGCTTCCGAGGATCGTCTTCCAGGCATAACCGCGCACGAGGTAGCTGACCCAGAGCGGAATAATGACGAGCTGGTAGAGCAAGTCCTTGCGATGGGCCGCGCGGAAGGAAAGGTAGTAAGCGAGCGGATAGCCCAGCAGCAGCGCCAGGAGCGTAACCGAACCGGCGATCCGCATCGAGCGCAGCAGCACTTGCACGTAAATCGGATTGCGTAAAAGCTCGCGGTAGTTGTCGAGGTTCCAGTTGTGCACGATCACTTGGAGCGGGGAAACGGTCCAAAAGCTGTTGCAGAAAAGGATGGCGTAAGGGATCAGCAGAAAAAGCGTGACCCACAGAAGCGGGGGAATGGCGACGGCTGATTTGTACGCGCGCGTATACACTCTAGCGCGACTCCGTTTCGCGAACTGGAACCGCGTCGACCGCGTTGAATTCAAACTCCGCGTCGCCTTCCAGGACTCCGCGGCTAGCGATGCGAGCCCGCAGGAGGCGGGCATCGGGGCAGACGATCTCGAGCAAATCCGTCGCACCGCCAAACGTCTGGGTTTGGATCTTCGCGCAGAATCGCACGACGCTTCCGTCGGCGGAAGCTTGGTTGCTTCCCGAAGCCAAACGGATGCACTCGGGCCTCACCGAGAAGACGGCTGGCCCAGCGTGGGCACTGTTCGTGCGCCAGGCAAGTGCACCGGCACGCGCGGTACCGCCGCTCACCTCAACCCGCAGCAGATTCGTTTGGCCGATGAACTGGGCGACGTAGGTGGTTGCGGGCCGGCTGTAGATTTCGCGCGGCGTGGCGACCTGTTCGAGGCCGCCGGCACGCAGCAGCGCAATGCGATCGGAGAGCGCCATCGCTTCTTCCTGGTCGTGGGTAACGAAGATGAAAGTGATGCCGACTTCGCGTTGCAGCGATTTCAACTCGAGCTGCATCTGCCCCCGCAGATTGGCGTCGAGGGCAGACAGAGGCTCGTCGAGGAGCAGCACCTGCGGGCGGTTGACGAGAGCGCGCGCCAGGGCAATGCGCTGTTGCTGTCCACCGCTCAGCCGCACGGGCGCCGACTGCGCGTACTCGGTCATCTTGACCATGGCGAGCGCCTGTTCGACGCGGGCTGGAATCTCGGCCCTCGCCGCACCCTGCGCGCGCAATCCATACGCCACGTTTTCGAACACAGAAAGGTGAGGGAATAACGCATAGCTTTGAAAGACGGTATTCACCGGACGCTTGTAGGGCGGCAGGTGCTCGAGGCGCTCTCCGCCCATCCAGATTTCGCCGCTGTCCGGCTGCTCGAAGCCGGCAATCATGCGCAAGAGCGTCGTTTTGCCGGAGCCGCTCTCGCCCAAGATGGTGAGGAACTCTCCGGCGGCAACTTCGAGGGAAATCCCTCGCAAGACTTCACGGTTTCCGAATCGCTTGGCCAGATTGCGGATGGAAAGCAGCGGAGTCACTGAGCGGCTTTGACCTCGTTCCAGATTTCGTTGTACTTCGCGCGCCGGGGCACGTTCTGCCAGAAGTAAATTCTGGTCATGTAATTGTCCACATCGTCCAGGTGGAGGTTTTTCTTCTGGTCGTCGGCCATGAATTGCGCCGCCTGAGGATTCGCGGGGACGTAGCCGGTGACGTCGGCGACTTGCTTCTGCGTTTTTGCTGCGATCATGAATTCGAGGAACTGCAAGGCGAGGTCTTTATGCTCGCTCGCGGCCGTGATCATCAAGTGGTCGATCCAACCGGTCGTGTTTTCTTTCGGGATGGTTTCGCCGATGGGGAAGTGAGCGGCACGGAGCTGGTTGGTCATCAGCGGCCAGCCCATCGCAGCGGCAATTTCGTGATTTTCGAAGAGGTTGGTGAGCTCGCCCCCGGTGGTCCAGATCTTGCGGATGTTCGGCTTGAGCTCGAGCAGCTTTTTCTTGACGTTTTCCAGTTCTGGGTCGCTGAGATTATAGAGGTGGCTGGGATCAGGCTTGTCGTAGCCAAGAAGCTGGGCGGCCATGTAGAGAGTCGAAAGTTCATCCCAAACCGAGATTTTGCCTTTGTATTTGGGATCCCACAGCGCTGCCCAACTGTCGGGCGTCTTCGCGAACGCAGTGGCGTCGTAGAGAAGGGGATTGGGGCCCCATGTGAACGGCACACCGTAGACATTGCCGTTCAGCCGCACCAGGGGGAGGGAACGCAGGCGCGAGGAGAGTTGTTCGTAAGACGGGAGCTTCGAGAGGTCGAGTGGCGTCGCCAGATTCGACGAAGCGACCATCGTGGCCACATCGCTTGAGGGAGAAATCACATCGTAGTTGCTGGCGCTTCCCCCGCGCAGTTTCGCGACCAGCTCATCACTCGAGCCCATGTAGGAAGCGCTGATCTTGCATTGATGCGACTCCTCGAAGGCGTGGACGTAGGATGGGTCCGCATAACCTTCCCAAACAAGCAGGCTGAGGGTAGGAGTTTGCTTACGGCAGGAAATCGTTGCCACCGCAGCGAGAATAACCAAAGCCACCGCGCAGAGCTTGGCAGCGTGCCGGAAGATGAGATTCAGAGCGGCCGTCGGGGGTTGAAAACTCCGACCGCTGAATGAAAAAAGGCTGGGGATGTTGCGGTTAAGACCGCGACCCACAAAGCTTAAGACATTTTTCTGCGAGCTGGCAGCTCTCATGGGCTCGTTGGCGCTCCCTGCGCCGCGGATTGAGGCATCCATTCCGGCGCGCGATAGACAATCTTGCCTCCGACCATCGTCAGAAGCACTTGCGTGTTGTGGAGTTCGTGCGGAGCTACATCGAAGATGTTCTGCGAAACGACGATCAGGTCGGCCACTTTTCCGGGTTCGATCGATCCTTCGGACGTCTCGCGCTTTCCGGCATAAGCAGCGCCCAGAGTGTACGCTTCGACGGCTTGCGCGAGCGTTACCCGCTGCTCGGGAACCCAGCCGCCCGGTGGCTGACCCTCCGGCGTCTGCCGCGTAACCGCGTTTTCGAGGCCCGGCCACGGGCTGAGGGTGACAACATTCCAATCGCTGCCAAACGCAAGCCGGCCGCCGGCGGCGGCAATACTCTGCCACGCAAACGCGCGGGCTTGCCGTTCCTTGCCGGCGGCACGTGTCCACACCCCCGTCTCGGCATCCGGATAGGCGTGCAAAGGCTGCATGCTGGCGATAACGCCGAGGGAACCAAAGCGAGGAATGTCGGCCGCCGAAATTGTCTCAATGTGTTCGATGCGGTCGCGGGAATCCGTGGTGTGGTTCGCGCGGTGCGCGTCTTCGTATGCATCGAGGGCAAGGCGAACTGACCGGTCGCCAATGGCGTGCGTGAAAATTTGGAAACCGCGGCGGTCGAGCTCAGTGATTGCCTGCTTGTATTTGTCCGGTTGCCAGAAAGTAGAACCAATCAGGCTGGGATCATCACTGTAGGGATCGAGCATCGCGGCGGTGTGGCTCTCGACGACGCCATCGAGGAAGAACTTCACGGCTCCCCCCGAAAGCCAATCGTCGTGAAACCGCGCGCGGGCGCCTTCAAGCGCAGCGATGTCCGCCGGCTTCAGTTCAGGCGGATCGATGACTTTCGCGATGTAAAGCCGGAGAGTGAGCTGACCTTGGCGGCGGAGCTTATCGTACAGGTCGAGAGAATCGAAGTCGCCGCCGGCACTGTGGGCGCGCACGAGGCCGGCACGATTCGCTTCCAAGAAACCCTTTCTAAGCGCGGCGAGCTTTTCTTCGCGTGGGGTGGGCGGAAGTTTGTCACTGACGAGATCTCCCGCGGATTCTTTCAGAGCGCCGGTTGGTTCACCGGTCTTCGGGTCGCGCACGATTTTGCCATTCGGCGGATCGGGTGTGGTGCGAGTGATTCCAGCCATCTGAAGCGCTTTGCTGTTGGCCCAAGTGGTGTGCCCATCGAAGCCTTCCAGAAAAACGGGGCGATCGGGAAAGAGCTCATCGAGGTATTTCTTGTCAGGAAGGGCCTCGGCGCCGAATGCATCGTAAGTCCAACTTTGGCCGAGCAGCCATCCGTTTCCGGGATGTGCGGCAGCGTACGTTTTCAAAACTTGCTGGATCTCCGCTACGCTGTGGGTTCCCGCGAGTTCGGCCCGGCCGAGGGCCAGAGAACCTTCGAGAAAATGGATGTGACAGTCGGTGAATCCGGGAAGCACCAACCGCCCGCCTGCATCGAGGACCTGGGTCTTTGAGTCGCGATACGGAGCCACGTCGGCTTCGCTGCCAACAAAAACGATCTTGCCTCCGCGCATTGCGGCTGCTTCGGTCCAAGGCTGCTGCGCGTTAACGGTGTAAATTCTGGCATGCCGGATGATCACTTCGGCGGCAGGCCGGCTGGCAGGAGCCTTGGCGAGAATCGTGCCGACCACTCCTGTGAGGATCAGGCAGCCAGTCAGGATGAAGCCACGATTGTTCACAATTAGGCCCTCAAATCAGAGTGCAAGCCATAGCCGAATACGGCTGAAATGGTCCAGCTATTTCAAAACGTCGGAGGCGTGTTGACCCAAAGCACCCACGCTTCTTCCTTGCCTTGATTGGTCCAGCGATGTTGGACGTTGCTTTCGAAATAGAAGCTATCGCCGGGTGACAAATGATTGGTCTTCCCTCCGTCGAGGGTGATATCGAGAGTGCCGCGGATCATGTACAAGAATTCCTCGCCGTCGTGGGCGTAAGCCTCGCCGCTGCCGGCTCCGGGCGCGATGCGGAAGAGGTGAGGTTCCATCACCGTGTTGCCCCACGCGAGGAGCTCCATGCGCACGCCAGACCCAGCTTCGAGCACCTTCCGTTCCGGGGGCTTGACGTGGTGCGGATTCGCCTCGGTGGGGTCAAAGAGCGACAAAATGTTCAGATCGAAGAAATTGGCGAGGCGGCGGAGCGTGGCAACGGAAGCGCTCATCTGGCCGCGCTCGAGGGCGCTCAAGAATCCAATCGAGACACTCACGGGGCGGGCGACCTTGGCCAGGGAGAGCCCGCGCTTCAAACGCAGGCGCCGGAGCCGGGGACCAATGGGGCTGGGCGTAACGCGGCCCAGGCGGCGAAGCAGGCCCTGGGACTTCAGCAGGTGGACGATCGCTGGGGCGTTCATCCCGCGGGAGCGGCGGAGGAATTGAGCGCGCTTCAGCAGGCGCACATCCTGATCGGTGAAGAGGCGGTAATGGCTGTGCGTGCGGGCGGGGGCGATGAGACCGAGGGTCTCCCAAGTGCGCAGTATCGAGGGCGAGACCCCGACCAGCCGAGCGACGTCTCCGATCCGCAGATAGCCCTGCGCGCGCACGGGCCGGGCGGAAAGATGACGAGAGGTGGCCAATCCAGTTTCCCCTTGACAAGCCCCAGAGCTTCCACTAAGGTTCGCGGATTATAGTAAGGTTTATTCGCGGCGCGCAATCAAAAAAGTTCTGCGGGCCAGGGGTGGTCCGGCGGGTTGGGGGATGCTTCCTCGAAGGAGCTGAGATGAAATCAATGACGATTCTGCGGATTGGTGTGTGCGTGTGTTTGAGTCTTCTCCTTGGCGGGGCAACGTTCGCGCAAACTACAGGAACGATTCGCGGGTCCGTCAAGGATCCCTCGGGGGCGGTTGTGCCGGGAGCGAACCTGAGGGCGACGCTGCAAGGGACGGACACGACGCGCACCGCATCCTCGGATGCAGACGGAGACTTTGAGTTCCCGGAATTGGCCGTTGGTCACTACACTGTGACAGTGGAGGCGACAGGCTTCAAGAAGTTCAATGTCAAAGACATCGAAGTAAGCCTGGGACATGTCACCGCCGTGAATGCCGCACTTCAGGTTGGGGAATCGGCTCAGACGGTTACGGTGGAAAGCGAAGCGGCTCAAGTGGAGACCACGAGTACGCAGATGGGGGCCGTGGTGAACGATATCGCCATACGGCAGCTTCCCTTGAATAAGCGCGACACTTATCAATTGTTGCAACTCCAACCGGGTGTCCAGTCTCAATTGGGAGCGAACCTATTCTACGGCAGCGACCAGGCCGGGGTCGTCTCCGTGAATGGGGGCCGCGGCCGCTCGAACAACTACATGGTGAATGGCGGCGACGGGAACGACATTTTCGTGAATCTGCCCGCAATTCAGCCATCCCCCGATGCCATCGAAGAGTTCCGCGTGTTGACAAACACATTTGACGCGGAGTACGGACGCAACTCCGGGTCGGTCGTCAACGTCGTGACCAAGTCCGGCACCAACGAAATTCACGGAGACTTTTATGATTTCTTCCGAAATAAGGTGCTGGATGCCAGAAACCCCTTCGATAGCACCGTGGCTGATTGGAAACAGAACCAATTTGGGGCTACTTTGGGCGCACCCATTAAGAAGGACCGGACGTTTATCTTCGGTTCGTACGAAGGCAATCGGCAGATTGAGGGGCAATCCTCGGGCAACGTCTTTGTTCCAACCTCGCAGGAGGCCGCTGGCAACTTCTCGGCCGCGGGCTCCACGTTCACAGGCACGCTATCGAATGCTTTCTTTGCCGGTATAATAGGAGCGCGCACGACGGGCAACACCGGCCAGAATTGCGATAGTGCTGCGAGGAAAGAGCAGGCTGCTGCAGGGCTACCACCGACAGGTGTTACAAATGCTGCGGGGGGCCTGTTTCAGAACATTTTTCCGAACAACAAAATCCCCATCGAGTGTTTTGACCCTGTTGCCCTCGATCTGTACAACCAATTTGTCGCTCCCCTTCCGAACAGCGGCAGCGGCACTGTCAGTTTGAATCCAGGTGAGCACGACCGGGGGGACCAATTCACAATTCGGTTCGACCACAAGATCAGTGCGACCCAGCAATTCAGCGCTTACTACTACTTCACGGATAATTCCAAGACCGAGCCCTTTTCGTTCTTCCAGGCGGCGGGTGCAAACGTTCCTGGGTTTGGCGCTCTTTTCGCGACGCGCGTTCAGCAGTGGAACCTGAGCCATACCTGGACGATCGGGTCCTCGGCTGTCAACGAATTTCGTTTCAGCTACTTCCGTGAAGGGCAGGGGAAATTGGACCACCCGGCATTCGTCAGCTCCGACGGCACAGCGCATAGCGCGTGTAAGACTGTTTCGGCTGCATTTTGCTTCTCAGATCCGGCCAATCTGGCCGCGGGGATCACGACAAGACTACCGGGGCATGCCGGTGTGCCGTTTATCAGCGTTTCGGGTGGATTTGTGATCGGAAATAATTTCGAAGGGGAACTTCCGCAAGTGGGTAACACCTTCCAATGGATGGACAACTACACGAAGATCATCGGAAAACACAGCTTCAAGTTTGGCGGTGATGTGCATCGCCAGCGTTTTGACCAGTTCTTATTTTTCGAGACCACCGGATTCTTTACCTTTCAGTCCAACCAAGCCTCTCCTTCCGGGAATGACGTCGGATTCAGCGATGCCTACCCAAACTACTTTTTGGGGCAGCCGACCTCTTACGGACAGGGAGCGGCTCAAGCAGAGGACCTCCGGAACACCCAGCTTTTTGTGTTTGCCCAGGACAGTTGGAAGCTTCGCCCGAGCGTAACCCTAAATTACGGCTTGCGCTGGGAGTTGAACACTAACTACTACGACCTTGGAAACCGGTTGCAGACGTTTCGACCAGGTCAAGCTGACAAACTCTACCCGTGCTTGCTGAATCCTGCTCAGCCCAGTAGTGCAGCATTGATTGCAGCTTTCGGGAGTGCAAAATGCGGTCCCAACGACCCGGGCAATGCTGTCTTTCCTCTTGGGGAGCTGGTCCCCGGCGACCCCGGGGTTCCTCGCGGGCTGACCCAAACTTACTACAGGTCGTTTGCCCCTCGCATTGGTTTGGCTTGGAGTCCAGGTTGGACGGGAGGTTGGCTTTCCAAGCTAACGGGTGGGCCCGGCAAGTCGAGCGTCCGAATGGGCTGGGGGCTCTTCTATAATCCGATCGAGCAGCTTGTCCTCGAACAATTCAGTGCCGAGCCGCCGTTCGGCGGGAGCACCCTGCTATCGGGTACGCTGTTCAACACCCCATTCGAATTCCAGAGCGGTGGTCAAGCTCCGAATCCGTTCGTCGGAGTGATTCAACAGACTCCTAAGACGCCATGCTTCAACCCAAGCGGTCCCACGGGTTGTGTGGACTGGTCGTTGTTCCGACCTTTACTGCTTTTTGGAGAATTCCAGCCGCACATGCGGTCTCAGTATTCTGTGCAGTACAACTTCAACATCGAGCGCCAGTTGGGTAAGGACATGATCTTCCAGATTGGCTACGTCGGCACACAGGCCCACCGCCTATTGGCGTCGCACGAATTGAACGGTGGCAACGCGCGGACCTGCCTGGATTTGAATGCCATCTCTACCTTCTATACTAATGCCGGTAACAGCGCGCTGGCGTCGGCGTATTCTTGCGGTCCATTCTTCGCTGACTCCCCCTTCAGCTTGCCAGCCGGCACAATTCCACCTGGATTCACACTCCACTTGCCATATGGCAGCATTCCGTCTGTGACTGGGTCAGCGGCCAACCCCAGCCCGGCCATTACATTGGTTGGCCTGCGGCCATTCTCCTCACCATTCTGCCATCCGACGACCGGAGTGGGCTGCCCACCGGATAGCATCCCTGTATTCGGCAGCATCTTTGCTCAGGACACCATCGGTAATTCGAACTACAATTCGCTTCAGCTGCTTCTGGAAAGGCATTTCTCAAAGGGTTTACAATTCCAGGCAGCGTACACGTTCAGCAAGTCCATTGACGACTCTTCCAGTTTTGAAAGCATCCTGAACCCCCTCAATTTCCGGAAGACTCGATCATTGTCGCTCTTCGACGCTACGCACCGATTCGTCTTTAGCCCCTACTGGGAGCTGCCGATTGCCAAACATCAAGGCTTGACTGGGAAGTTGATCAACGGCTGGGCTGTATCGGGCATTATCACCTACCAGACCGGTTTCCCGATTCGCATCGACTCCTCGAATGACATCGAACTGGAAAACAGCTTTGATTTCGAGCCGATCGGCGTCCCGCAACTGAGTGGCCCAGTCCATTTCCTGAACCCTAAAACGCATGGAGGCCAACTCTTCGACACGAGCGTATTCAATGACGCTGCTCCGGGGACTTTTGGAAACGCGCCGCGATCGCTTTGTTGCGGGCCAGCAATTAGCCAGACGGATCTTTCATTCCAGAAGACCACGTCGATCACGGAGAAAACCAGACTGGAGTTCCGGGCGGATTTCTTCAACATCTGGAACCACACGCAATTCCTTAACCCCGACGGGAATTTCAGCAATCTCGGCAGCACCTTCGGGTTCGTAACAAAGGCGCGTGATCCGCGGCTCATCCAGTTCGGTCTGAAGTTCTCGTTCTGATCCACTGGAAAGGGGGATAACGGTTGGCAGTTGCCGCTCATCATTTCATTCTATGCGTCGGCTCAGCCGAGGCCTTTGAATTTCTGTGGATTGAAGACTCTTTGAGCCGCTGCCGGACGCGGAGGCGAGAATCCCCATAACCTGTTCGTAAGGGAGAGCACCCATGCACGAAGGGCTACAGAAGGAACTCGAAACATATAAGAAGCGGACGCCACGCTCGCGGGAAGCGCATGAAAGAGCAGTGAAGCGCTTGCCGCTGGGCGTTGCGAGTAATTATCGCGCGTACGAGCCATATCCCATTTTTGTGCGCGACGGCAATGCCGGGCACATTCATGACATCGACGGAAACGAATACATCGATTTCAACCTGTGTTTCGGCGCTTTGATGGCGGGACATCGACATCCGGCAGTGATCAAGGCCGTCGAGGCGAAACTGAAGACGGGGACGATGTTCGGGATGCCGCATGACGCCGAATGGGAGCTGGCGGAAGAAATCTGCGCGCGATATCCGGTGGACATGGTGCGGTTCAGCAACAGCGGCACCGAGGCCACGATGCATGCGGTGCGTTTGGCGCGCGCGGCAACGGGGCGCGACCGGATCATCAAGATGGAAGGCGCCTATCACGGCCTGCACGACTCGGTTCTCGTATCGCTGAAGCCGAAGGCCCAGGAAGCGGGCGATCCCAACTGGCCGAGTCCGGTGCCGGCCGGGGAAGGCGTGCCGAAAGCGACGCTTCAAAACACTCTCGTCGCACAATTCAATGACATCGCCGGGGTCGAGCGCCTGTTCCAGAAATACGCAGGCGAGATCGCGGCGGTGATCGTCGAGCCCATCTTGATGAACGTAGGCATTCTGATGCCGGAGCCTGGGTATCATCAGGCGCTGAGGGAAATCACGAAGAAGAATGGCACGCTGCTGATTTTCGATGAGGTGAAAACAGGCGCGAAACTGGCCTACGGCGGGGCGTGCGAATATTTCGGGATTAAGCCGGATATCATCTGCCTGGCAAAATCGATCGGCGGTGGCTTCTCACTGGCTGCATTTGGCGCCCGCCGCGAGATCATGAATCTAATTGCCGATCATCGCGTGTTTCACGGCGGCACTTACAACACGAATCCAGTGGCGATGGCTGCGGGACTTGCGACGTTCCGCGAAGTCTTGACGCGGCAGGCTTATGAGCACGTCGGGCGATTGAACAAGAAGCTTGTCGAAGGCTACCAGAAGCAGCTCGATAAGACCGGATTGCGCGCTTACGTGGCGGCAGCCGGCACCAATGGGGCGCTGATGTTCTTCTCGAAGCCGATTCGGAATTATCGCGATTGGCTGACGGTGGATAGCGAGTTGTGGCGGCACTACTGGTTCGGGATGGTGAACCGGGGCGTGATGGCGCAGCCTTACTGGTGGGACGAGCAGTGGACTGTCTCGGTGGCGCACACGGAAGCTGATATCGACCGTCATCTCGAGGCGTTTGCCGAGGTGGCGCCCGCGCTGGCCCACGCGCAAAAGGAAGCGCAGGCTGCTGTAGCGCGCTAAGTTCCGCCGAGGAGATCGGTGTCCGCAACGGACGCGACCATCACAGAAACTCCGCACCTGGTGCGAGCGCTCGGGCAGTGGGACCTGGTTCTGCTGTTCGTGGTGGCGGTCGCGAATCTGAATATCGTTCCGGTGGTGGCAGCGGGGGGCGCGGTCACGATCTGGTTGTGGTTGCTGGCGTTGCTGCTGTTCTTCTGGCCCCAGGGAATTGCGGTGATTGAACTTTCGAATCGCTACCCGAACGAGGGTGGCGTGTACCTCTGGACCAAAGAGATTTTCGGGAATTTTCACGGCTTTCTGTCGGGATGGTGTTACTGGACGAACAACGTGTTTTATATCCCGACGCTGCTGCTTTACATGGTCGGAATTTCGGTCTATGTGGGTGGGGCGCAGGCGCGCGGGCTCGGCAACAGCAAGATTTACGTCTTTGTGATGGCGTTGGCGTTGCTGTGGGTGCTGGTGTGGCTGAACATCCGCGGCTTGGGCGTGGGGAAATGGATCAACAATCTGGGCGGGGTCGGGACGTTCATAACTGCTGCTGCGCTGATCGGATTGGCGGCGGCGATCTTGAGCAAGCACGGGAGCTCGATTCACCCCAGCGATTTCCGAGTGACCTCGGCCGATTGGCACTTGGTGAATCTGTTTGGCATCATTTGTTTTGGATTGGTGGGGCTCGAGCTAGCTTCGGTGATGGGCGATGAAATTCGCGACCCGAAACGCACGCTTCCGCGAGCCGTTTTCTGGGGCGGCGTGATTTCCGGGCTGCTCTTTGTGGGGACAACGCTGGCGGTCCTGCTGGCGTTGCCGCAGGAAGCGATTGGCGCGGTGCAAGGACTGCTGCAGGCGGTGACGCGGATGGCCGATGATGTAGGAATCGCCTGGATTGGCCCTGGGGTGGCGCTGGTGCTGACGCTGGCGATCGCCGGAACGGCATCGGCGTGGTTTTCGGGTTCCGCGCGAATCCCGTTTGTTGCCGGGCTCGACCATTATCTTCCGTCAGGCCTTGGGCGCGTTCATCCGCGCTACTCGACGCCTTACGTGGCGCTGATCGTCCATGCAGTGCTTTCGAGCGCATTCATCGCCATGAGCTTCGTCGGGGCGAGCGTGGAAGAGGCTTACAAGATCATGCTTTTGCTCGCGACGGTCCTGCAGTTGGTGCCGTTTCTTTATATGTTTGCCGCGCTGATCCGCTTGGCAAACGCATCGGATTTCCAGAAGGCGGTGTATTCGCGCGGCACGATCCTGGCTGGGGGTATTTCCGGTATTGTTGCGACCGCGGTCGGAATGATCGTGGCGTTCTGGCCGCAGACGAGCGGACAGGCAGTTTGGCTTTTCGAGCTCAAGATGGGAGTGGGATGCGCTTTCTTCATTCTCCTGGCGGTATTCTTTTTCTTCATCTACTCGCGGAGGACGCCGGCAGGCGCGGCGGTTCCGAAACGCGTACAACCGTAAGGGGACAACTGCAATGAGGTCCTATCAGGTGTACATTGACGGCCGAAGGGCAATTGCAGAAAGTAGAAGCCGTTGTCTCATATCCCTGCTCGGAGGTACTCATGGCAACCAGCGTCCAAACTAATACGCGCAAGTATCGGATGTACGTCAACGGGGAATGGGTGGAAAGCCGGCGCGGATCGTATTTTCCCGTGATTGATCCTGCGACCGAAGAGATCATCGCGGAAGTGCCCGAAGCGGACGAGCAAGACGTGAACCGGGCGGTCGCGGCGGCGAAGGCGGCGTTTGAATCCGGTCCGTGGCCGCAGACGACGGCGCAGGGGCGCGGGCGGATTCTTTTCCGGCTGGCCGAACGGGTGCGCAAAGAAGCGGCGACGCTGGCTGAGCTCGAATCGCGGAATTCCGGCAAGCCCATCGTGGAAGCGGAGTACGACATCGCCGACGTGGCCACCTGTTTCGAATATTACGGCGGGCTTGCTACGAAGGTTTTGGGGCATGTCAACCCCGTCCCGGACAACGCGCTGAGCCTGTCTTTGCGCGAGCCGATTGGCGTGGCCGCGCAAATTATTCCGTGGAATTATCCGCTGCTGATGGCGGCTTGGAAGCTCGCGCCGGCGATCGCCGCCGGATGCACTTGCGTGCTGAAGCCGGCCGAGCAGACGCCGCTGACCGCGCTTGAGTTTGCGAACTGGCTCGCGGATTCGGGATTACCCCCGGGCGTAGTGAACATCATCACCGGCTTCGGCGAGACGGCGGGAGCGCCGCTGGTCCGGCATCCCGACGTCAACAAAGTCGCGTTCACCGGCAGCGCCGCGGTGGGGAAGCAGATCGTGAAAATGGCGGCCGATACGGTGAAGCGCGTGACGCTGGAACTCGGTGGAAAGTCTCCCAACATCTTTTTCGCCGACGCGGATTTCGAAGCGGCGATCGACGGGGCGCTGTTCGGCGTCTTCATCAATCAGGGCGAGGTGTGTTCGGCGGGAAGCCGGATTTTGGTGGAGCGGAAGATTTATCCGCGATTCGTGGAAGCGATGGCCGCGAAGGCCAAAACGATCCGGCTGGGTCCGCCGCTCGAACGCGAGACAAAGATGGGCCCGCTGGTCAGCAAAGAGCAATACGAGCGGGTGCGCTCTTATCAGGAGATTGGGAAAAAAGAAGCCAAGCTCGCTGCCGGAGGCGATCGTCCGAAAAATCTTGCGCGCGGGTATTTCGTTTCGCCAACGATTTTTTACGACGTAGACAATTCCGCCCGGATTGCGCAGGAAGAGATCTTCGGGCCTGTAGCGGCGGTCATTCCGTTCTCGGACGAGGCTGAAGCCATACGCATCGCGAATGCGACGCCGTACGGACTGGCTGCGGCGGTATGGTCACGCGACATCTTCAAAGCGTTTCGGGTGGTGAAGGCCATACGCGCGGGAGTGGTGTGGGTGAACCACATGCAGCCGACGTATGTCGAGGCGCCCTGGGGCGGGTACAAGCAATCCGGATTCGGCCGCGAGTTGGGGCCGTGGGGAATTGAGGAGTATCTCGAAACCAAGCAGGTGCACATCAACTTGAACGAACAACCAATCGGATGGTACTGAAAATGGCGACGATACAATTGCGGACGCCCGTTCCCGGGCCGAAATCACTGGAATTGATGAGGCGGCGCGCCGGAGCGGTCGCGCGAGGCGTTGCTCATGCGACGCCGGTGTTCGCGGCGCGCGCCGAAGGCGCCGTGATCGAAGACGTCGACGGCAACCGGTTCATCGATTTTGCCGGAGGGATCGGCTGCACGAACGTGGGGCATCGAGCGGCGCGCGTGATGAGCGCAGTTCGCGAGCAGTTCGACCGTTTTCTGCACACGTGTTTCAGTGTGGCGCCCTACGCGGGCTACGTGGAGCTGTGCGAGAAATTGAATTCGCTGGTGCCGGGCGATTTTCCCAAGAAGACGCTGCTGGTGAACACAGGCGCAGAGGCCGTCGAGAATGCTGTCAAGATCGCGCGCTGCTACACGCGGCGGCCGGCGGTGATTTGCTTTGAGGACGCGTTTCATGGCCGGACGATGCTCACGATGTCGCTCACCAGCAAGACGCATCCTTACAAAGCGGGGTTTGAGCCCTTCGCGAATGACATCTATCGGATTCCGTACGCCTATTGCTACCGCTGCTCGTATTCGCTGAAATATCCGTCCTGCGAGGTTTTCTGCGCCTCTCGCCTGGAGGACACGTTCAAGCGGGTCGTCGCCGCCGACGCGGTGGCTGCGGTAATCGCTGAGCCGATCCTCGGAGAAGGGGGATTCGTCACTCCGCCAGCAGAGTTTTTCCCGATGCTTCTCGATATTTGCCGGAAGCATGGAATTCTTTTCATCGCCGACGAGGTGCAAACGGGAATCGGCCGGACGGGAGCGATGTTCGCGTGCGAGCGATATGGCGTCGTCCCGGATATTCTGGTGACCGCGAAATCTCTTGGCGGCGGCTTGCCGATTGCCTCCGTGACGGGGCGCGCGGAGATCATGGATACGCCGGGCTTGGGAGGTCTCGGGGGGACATTCCAGGGGAATCCTGTTTCGTGCGCTGCCGCGCTGGCCGTCCTCGAAGAGATGAAGGAAGGGAATTTGGCGGCGCGGGGGAGTCAGCTCGGCGAGGGGTTTGCCCGCCGCGCGAGTGAGTGGCAGAAGCGTTTGCCGATCGTGGGTGAATGCCGCGGGATGGGTGCGATGCGCGCGATCGAGCTGGTGCGCTCAAAGGAGACGCGCGAGCCGGCCAAGCAAGAAACCGAGCAGGTGGTGCGCTACTGTTACGAACACGGGCTGATCACGGTTTCGGCGGGGACGTATGGCAACGTGCTGCGCGTTTTGGTGCCGCTGACGATATCGGATGCGCAGTTTGATGAGGGGCTGGACGTGATGGAAGCGGCGCTTTCGACTGCGTGCGAGTCGCAGATTCACGCCGTCACGCGCCCTGCATAGCTCGGCACGCGCCGGGTAGTGGAACAGGCGAACAGGCGGACCGTCAGCCAGCCGAGCGGGTTCGGTGCGATTTGGCGCGCAGGGATGAGACGAGAATTGTCACGGCGAGAATTCCTGTGATGACCGCAAGCGAAAAGACCGCAGAGATGGGATAGGCATCGGCGAGGAGCATCTTCAAACCGACAAATGCCAGGATTGCGGCGAGGCCCTGATGCAAGTAATGAATGCGCGGCAGCAAATCGGCAAGAGCGAAGTACAGGGCGCGCAGGCCCAGGATGGCGAAGACATTCGAAGAGTACACGATGAATGGATCTTGCGTGATCGCGAGGACGGCGGGAACTGAGTCCACCGCGAAGAGAATATCGGTTGCTTCCACGGTCAGGAGAGCCAGCAGGAGAGGCGTAGCCATCCAACTCCCGTTTTGCCGGGCCACGAACAGGTCACCCACATAGCCTCGTGTGATCGGAAGCCACCGGCGAGCGAGCCGCACCAGCCAATTTTTCTCAGGACTGACAACGCGATCTTCCGCGGAGAGCATCCTGATTCCAGTGAGGAGCAAGATCGCGCCGAAGACGTAAATCACGCGATGGAACCGGCTGAGCAGCGCGACGCCTCCCGCGACAAAGATGGCTCGCAAAACGAGGGCGCCGAGCACGCCGCAAAACAACACTTTGTGGTGAGCCTCGGAAGGGACACGAAACGCCCGAAAGATAAGCAAGAAGATAAGAATGTTGTCGACGCTCAGAGATTTCTCGACCAGGTAGCCAGTCAGGAACTCGACTCCCGCCTGCGGGCCCTTCGCAAAATAGATCCACAGGTTGAACGCGAGAGAAGCCAAGATCCAGACGGCGCTCGAGATCAGAGCTTCGGTGATGCCGATGATGCGAGCTTTTCGATGAAAAACACCCAGGTCGAGGACCAGGAGGATGAATGTCACACCGCCAAATATGGCCCACATTTGCCACGAGGTCGTCATCTGCCGAGGCTCGCGGAGGGCTTTCCCGGAAGCTGGAGCGCAACTGGCGACACCGGTGCGCCTAAGTTATCAGCACCAGTAGCGAATGCAAGAGATTAGGAACTATGCGTCTGGAGGCCGCCCGGACGGGTGTGGGTGGGGTTCGGGTGAGCGTGGAAGCTCTTGGCTGGCGGGGCTGCTGCGCTCGCCGCTTTCTTCATGGCAGGTTTTCTGCTTGTCGGTCTGTTCCTGAACAGCACAAGGAACTGCAGCAGCGTTACCCATCCCAGGACCACCGCGAACAATCCGGCAATACCTCGTGTCCTCATGTGTTGCCTGCTCTCACTCATGAAACACGCTCGCTGCAGAATAGTTGTTGAAGCGGCGTGGTCTCTCAGTTTGCTTGCGAATCGAATAAGTGATGGTCATAAGGAATCCAGCTCGCTCGGGCTTTTCTCTTGTGCCTGAGCGAGCTGGCCATTTTAAGAGCTAAGACCTAACGGGGCTTCGCCCCAGCCCAACAAGCATGTCCTCGGGCGAACGAAACACGAACAAAACTTGACTCATTTGCACCAACTTTTTCCCCTCAAGATGTCTAGTGGTGAGGATGCGAGCCGGAGCCGTGAGACGACGAGCCGGAAGAGCCGGAAGAGCCGGAAGAGCCGGAAGAGCCGCCACGGCTTCCGCCGGAGGGTGCCCCTCTGTAACCACCTGAACCGCCGCCGCTCGGCCTGCCATAGCTACCGCCGCCGCTGGGCCTGCTGTAGCCGCCGCCGCCGCTGGGGCTGCTATAGCTACCACCACCGCTGGGCCTGCTGTAAGGGCTGTACCCGCCTCCGCCGGACCCGTTCCGTGGGCCCGTGTTGTAGCTAGGATAGGAGGGCGCAGAGCGCCGTGTGACGATGGGCTGGCGAAGATCAAGCGGCGCCCGGCTGTAGCTTCGCGAAGCAGGCGCCTGCCAGGTGCGGCTGCTCTCGATCGAGGGCGAAGAGGGCGAAGAGCCGCGGCTTGAAGGAGGTGGCGTCGACGGCCTAAACGGCTGCCATCCACCCTGCTTGCCGGCAGGAATGTCGTTCGGCCGTGCAGTGCCCGAATTCGACAGATTCCTTCCCTGGTTTGCGGTTGAAGTGGGTGGCTGCCAGGGCCGGTTCATGTTCGAGCCCGTCTGAGCGGTTGGGCCTGAGCCCTGTAGAGTGGAGCGCGAGTTCGCGGAACCGGAGCCAAAGGTATGCCAGCCCGCACGCGCCTCGGCTTGAGTCGCGGACCCTGTGTTGCCGCGGTTCACATTGGTGGTTGTTGAAGCGGCGGCGGCAGGCGTCTTCATCGAAGTGGCCGGCTGCGAACGCACTCCGAGGTTCGAAGCCGCGCCAACGGCGCCGGTCGCGCGCGCATTTTGCGCTGTGTTGGTGGTGTTCATCCGTGAGCCTTCAATCGATCGCTGAACCTGCGCCGCCTGCTCGGTGAAGGGTCTTGGTGCCGGAGCCGGCTGGCTCTTGGTGAAGAACCGCTGGTTCGCGCCCGCTCGATTCGAAATCGTCGACGGGTTCACTGCGCGATCGACGGGCCGCAAGCTCTCCCGCGTGGGGACGACGGGCACGTGTCCAGTCAGCATTCCGCCCTGGCGAAGTGCGGCTGCGCTGATTGGCGCGGCATGCAGTGGGACTGCTCCTTTGCCGAATTGGTTCGTCGGCATCGAAGAGATACCTTGACGGATGCGCGCATTCGTCAACGCGGAGTTCATGTTCGAGAACGGGTGCGTGACCCCATGTGGGAACAGCGGGGAAACAACGCCCGGCCGACCGCGGAAATTGTTGATGTTGATGTTCGTGATGTTGATGACGGTCACGCGCCGGCCAAAGCCGCCACCCCACCACGGGAAGAAGAAGTCCCCTGGACCACAGGGCAGCCATCCGACGTTGCCAAATCCAAAGCCGAAGCCTGCATGGAAGCCGCCGCCGAAACCAAATCCGAAGAAGGAAACATAGGCCGGCGACCAAACCGGGTAATAGGCCGGATATGCGACGACCGGGCCTGGCCACCACGCCCACGAATCGCCGTAGACGAACCAACGGCCGTAGTGATATGGCGCCCAGCCCCACGGCTCATAGGAAACCCAGGTCCAACCCCAGTAAGGCTCCCAAACCCAGCGTCCGGCGCGATAAGGCGCCCAACCGGCTGGCTGAGCTGGGACCCAGACGTCGCCGTAATCCGGCACGTGTTCCCAGCGGCCATAGGCATCGAGCTCCTCGCTGCCGGTGTAATAGCGATCTGTATGCCGCCAACTCTCCGCGCGAGCGACCAGGTTGTCGCGGTCGCTATTCCAGCGATCCCAATCGTCTCTCGAGGGAGCTTCGACTGTTCTGTACTGGGGATTGTCAGCGCCTTGAATCGTGATCAACTGGCCGGCCTCGACACGAGCGCTGCCTTGAGTCGTGGAGATTTCCGCGGAGCCCCTGCGGATGATCACTTGTGTTTCTGCATCCGAATTCACGAGGATGCGATACTCACCTTCGCCGAGGGGATGGATCGCAACGTTCGGGGTATCGATTTCTGAATTGGCCTCACTGCCCTTCAAAACAGAGTAGGTCACCAGACCTTGGCCGACCTGAACTTGAATATTGGCGCGCGTGAGGTTCGCGACCTTTGCATTCGCGTCCGACGACATCCGCAAAAGGTTCGCCGAATCGAGCTGCACTTCGGCGCGCGAGTTCTTGCCGGTTGCGACGCGGTCGCCGGCTACGATGGGAGTGTTGAGCGTCAGCGCCACCCAGTCGCCCGAATCGCCGCGCTGCGAGGAGACGTCACCGTGAATGAAACTGACGCGCGCAGCACCCTGCTGGGACTGCGGCGAAGCTTGCTCTTGCGTCTGGTTGTCGCCAGCATCGGCTGGCGGCTCCTGTGCCCGGATGCTTCCCGTCAGCATCAAGAGAACTGCTGTCAACCCTATCAAATATCTTTTCATGGCCACCTCCCGCCGGAATTTTCCCGGACGAGATCCAATAACTCCGTACTCGGGAATGCAGGCGCGGTGCCAAAGTGGGATCGGCGGAAGCGCCACCGTAAACCTGCTAGGATCAATGACTTAAGGTAGGTCTGGAGTTGGGGGAACCTGCCGGGAGAGGGCTGCTGGTGGTGGATTTCGAGCAGAGGTGGTGGTTTTCAACCAGTCGCGAAGCTTGCAGGCTCCCTGTTTGAGTTGGCGGCCGGGCTTAGGATTCCTTATCCGGAGGATCGGGAACGCCCATTCTCGAAAGGCGATAGCGCAAAGCGTTGCGCGAAAGACCAAGCGCCCGAGCGGCTTGGCTTTTGTTGCCATTCGCGCGACGAAGCGCCTCGCGAATGATTTCGTCTTCCCACTGTTCGAGACTGAACCCTTCTGGAAGGATCGGAACTGCGTCTGTGGCCCGACGTGACGCGGCATGATCGAGGTGGATGTCGGCGACGTCAAGCATTGTCGCATTGGAAAGCGTTACGCCACGTTCGAGAATGTTTTCCAGCTCACGCACGTTCCCCGGCCAGTGAAAATCCATCAGAACTTTGAGCGCCTCGGGAGTTACGCCGGGAACGGGTTTGCCAGATTCCTTGGTGAAGCGTTTCAGGAAAAGGTCCACGAGCGCGGGAATGTCTTCCTTGTGCTCGCGGAGCGGGGGAATATCGATGGCCACGACGTTGAGACGATAGTAGAGATCTTCGCGGAAAGTGCCCTCTTCGAGAGCCGCCCGCAGGTCGCGGTTGGTGGCAGCAACGAGGCGCACGTCTACTTTCAAAGTCTTGGTGCCGCCGAGGCGCTCGAATTCGCGCTCCTGAAGCACTCGCAGCAGCTTCACCTGAATGGCCGGCGGGACGTCGCCGATTTCGTCGAGGAACAGCGTTCCCTTGTCGGCCAATTCGAATTTTCCGGGCTTGCTGGAAGTGGCGCCGGAGAACGCGCCCTTTTCGTATCCGAAAAGCTCGCTTTCGAGGAGGTTTTCGGGGATCGCGGTGCTGTTGATCTTTATAAACGGTCCTGAGGAGCGATGGGAATGTTCGTGAATGGCTCGCGCGATCGCGTCCTTTCCTACACCGCTTTCGCCGCCGAGAAGGACCGTCGAATTCGTGGGAGCGACCCGCTCGACCATCGCAAGGACGGCCTGCATCTTTTCGCCCTTGGCGATGATGTTTTTATATTCATAGCGTTGACCGAGGGCCTCCCGCAGCGAGCGGTTTTCTTCGCGAAGCTTGTGAGCATCGAGCTCTTTGCGGATCACCAGGACCATTTCCGCAAGCGAGAAGGGCTTCAGAACGTAGTCGCTGGCGCCTTCTTTCATGGCTTCCACCGCCGATTCGACGGTGCCGTAAGCCGTCATCACGACCACGGGAAGGGAAGCATTGACTCGCTTTACCGCTTGCAAAAATTCGAGCCCGCTCATGCCGGGGAGGCGGAAGTCGGTGACGACCAAATCGATTCGTTCCGTGTTCAGGAGCTTCAAGCCGGTTTCGGCGTCGGCGGCGGAATGCGTGGTGAACCCTTCTTCGGCCAAGTTGAGTTCGAGCAACCGGCGCATCTTGGGTTCGTCTTCAACGATCAGAATCGCAGGCATTTTTGCAAGCTGTCTACGCAGCGTAGGACGCGGCTGCGGGATTGGCCGTTACCCGTGGCCCGAACGAACGGATGACGAGAAGGTCCAAAACGAGAACTCGAAGCGCCGTTCGTTCCGTGAAATTGCGCCGTCTAATTCTCTCCAGTGGCCGGCAAGAACACATGAAAACACGCCCCTTGGCCCGGTTCGCTTCGCAGGCGAATCGAGCCGCGGTGATCATCGACGATCTTGGCAACGATCGAGAGCCCTAACCCTACGCCACTTTTCTTTGAGGTGACAAAGGGATTGAAAACTTGCTCGCGAAGCTCGGGAGAAATTCCGGGCCCTGTATCTTCCACGTCGATTCCGACGCCGCCCGCGCCGTTCTCCGAATCGGCAGCAACCGCGATTCGCAGCGTCCCTTGGTTTCCATCCATCGCTTCGAAGGCATTGAGAATCAGATTCACAAAAACCTGTTCGCAGAGCTGCTCGTCGGCAAGGACCTGGGGCAGGCGATCGGCATACCGCCTTTCAACGGCGACCTTGGCTCCCGGGACCTGATTGTGGACCGCTTCGAGAGCTCGGTCGATGACGGACGCGATGTCGACGGGACGTGACTCGAGCTGGGAAGGCCGGGCGAAATCAAGAAACCGAGCGACGAGTGCATTCAGACGGTTGACTTCCGCGGAGATGTAGCCGGCGAGTTCGCCGAGCAATGGTTGCGAGGTTTGCAGTTTCTGGGTCAGCATTTCCGCCGAGCCCTTGATCACACCGAGTGGATTGCGAATCTCGTGCGCCAGTCCGGCGGAAAGCTGCCCGAGTGCGGCGAGGCGCTCGGCGCGGCGCGCCTCGGCCTGGACCTGTTGCAATCGGCGATTCGTTTCGGCGAGTGTTTCTGAGAGAGTCTGATAGCGCTCGACCTGTTTGCGATTTTCCATCACGAAGCGGTTGACCAGGATCGCTGCCAAGAAAAAGAAGAGAATTCGAATACCCAGGAGGGCCTGCCCGCCAGAAGTGAGTTCGTACTCCTGGACCATGAGGGCGGGGATCAGGTAGGAACAGTAAGCGAGGGAAGCGACCGCTGTCCAAAGAACGGTGCCAAGGGGGCCGAAATAGATGGCGGCCGTCACGACCGGAAGGTAGTAAATCGGGTAGTAGCTGCTGTTGATGCCGACCTCGCCGGTATGATCGATCAAGAGCGTCGCGAGCAGAATCTTGATGATCACGCTGTAGGCGCGGCCACGTCCCGGACGCCAGGCGATCAAGCGCCCTTCGAAGAGCTGAAAAATGCCGATGGCCAGAAGCGTGAGTTGTTTGTGAATTTCGTCGATCGGAGACAGGAGCGCCAAGCCGGCCAAAAAGACCAGCCAGAGGACGTCAATCCAACCCATTGCTGCGCGTTCGCGATCCATCGTGCCCGGGTTTCCTATTGAATCTAACACGAAGGAGGCACTGGTTGACGCGATGACGCTTCAGAATGTAACGCGGCTGGCCAATGTCCCGGATGCTTGCGTATTTGAGGAGTGCAGCTTTGCCGGGAATTGCGGAGTTTCAGGGCTTTTGTGGCGTTAGCGGCTTAAGAATTCCAGGCCACGCGGGTGAGCTGCCTTCGACGCTCTTGCCATTTGCTATCGGAGAATATTCGTGGCCCGGCTTCGATGAGGCGGGGAAGAATCTTGAAAACAGAGACCGCACCCCACGACGATCCTTCGCGGGTTCGATATCCCTTCAGGTTGAGCTGCTCAGCCATTCTGGGCAGGGAAATGTCCTGGACGACGAGCTCCAGGAGGTAAGTCAGAGCTTCCATTTCTGAAGGGTTTTCTTCCAGGTGCTGACAATCATCGGCGACCCGCAATCCAAAGGGCACTTCCTCGACGTAGCGACCGGGCTGTTCCAGCCCAGTCTCCGATTCGCGTTCCCATTCGACCGCGACCAGCCGCCAACCCGCGGACGTGCGATCTTCAAAATACTTGGCGTCGGGAGCCTTGTTTAAGATCTCGCGAATGCGTTCCGTTCTTTTCATACTGGCTCCTTTGGGGCGGCCCTCCGCGTCCGGAAGTTGGCTAGGAACTTCAGCCTGGCTGCCCGCATTCGCACACCCCGAAGAATGCTAAGCAGGAGACCTGCAAGTCTTGTTCCGTGCCGGATCGGCCGGTAAGAGTTTCCCGGTGTGAGGCTTAGCCATAATGCGGGGCCGCGCAGAGTAAGATTATCGCCCGCATCTGGGATTTCGATGTTGCCGAATCGGACACGGGCGCGCCTCGGATCCAATTAGGGAAGCGGCCTGAATCGGCCGATAGAGACACCCCGAAACAGCCTCCTCCGAGCCGCCCTTTCTTCTCCAGCGCTTTTGCAAATCGCGCCTGTGCGGATAGAATAGCAGGAGCAGAAATCCGCCGTCCTGGGCGGACAGCGAGGAGACCCGCGGTCTAGCCCCGTGGGTTCTGAGGCCGCCGGAAACTGAATGCAAACCGGCGGAGGCCCGTCTCGGACGAGATAAGAACCAGGAGGCTTGCCATGGATGAGAATCTAACCCAAAAGGCTGAGTCCGCGCGTCCTTCTATTGAAACGCATCGGGTAGCTGCCTTGTTTATCGTGATCCTGGTAGCCGGCGCAATCGGGTTTGGCTACGGCTACCAGGAGAAGCGAACCGTCAACCGCCTCACGGCGGAGAATCAGGATTTGCATGCAACTATAAGTCAAATGCGAAGCCAGTTGGACTCGCTGTCGGTGCGGATGACTGCAATGACCACGCCTACGAGCGAAGCGCCGCCGAGCGTTGCACCAAAAAAGGTTGCGAAAGCTTCGGCGCCCGCTTCGGTGAAGCGCAGTGACACCCAGGATCGCCGCTGGAAGCAGCTTCAAGCAGAAGTAGCGGAAAACAAAAGGCAGCTCGCTGCCACTCAACAAGAAGTCGAGAAGAACCGGTCAGATTTGGAGAGCAGGCTCGGTTCGACGCGGGATGAGCTGAACGGATCCATTGCTAAGACTCACGATGAGCTTGTGGTTCTCGAAAGGAGAGGCGAGCGCAATTACGCCGAATTTGACCTGGGAAGGTCCAAGGATTTTCAGCGCGCGGGGCCGATTCAAGTCTCTCTTCGCAAGGCGGACCCGAAACACCAGACCTATGATCTGATGCTTCTGGTGGACGACTACCGCTTGCCAAAGAAGAAGGTCGATCTCTACGAGCCAATTTGGATAAATGAAAACGAATACCCGCAGCCTCTGCAGATTGTCGTGAACAAAATCGACAAGAACCGCGTGCACGGCTACGTCAGTGCCCCAAAGTACAAGGCGTCTGCTCTGGCATCGAACGCTCCCACTTCGCAGCCGGGCAGCTCGACGAATGCTCCCGCGAATACGGGTAGCCAGGCGCCTCGTTGATGCGGTCTTGCCGGTAGGGGTGGTGCGGAAGCAAATCATGAGCAACGGGAGGCATTTCGGTCCGGGATTGGGTACTCTGATTCGCCGAGGGTGACAGCGGGTTAGTGGGATTCATGAAATTCATTCGTGAGGGAGGAAGGCATGCCGAGCTACGAATTTCTTTGTCTGGAATGCAAGAACAGGTTCTCGCTGATTATGGCGCTTGCCGAGCATGAGAAAGGCGGGGCGAAGTGTCCAAAATGCGGCAGTAAGAAGATCGAGCAGCAATGGGCTGCGTTCTACGCGACAACGTCAAAAAAGAGCTGAATTACTCCGGTCATTCACGCAGAGCCTGGACGAGGACCGGAGCGAGTCCGTCAGTCGATGATGATATGGGTGTCGGTTGATTCGATTCCATCGATGGCCTGAACTTTTTCCAACACCAGGTTGCTCAGTGCCCTCTCGTTCTTGGCTTCGGCCAGAGCGATTATGTCCGGGCGTCCCCAGCACGCATGAGCGATTTGGACGGACTCAATTCTCCTGAGGGCGGTCAGCACCTCCGGGCTCTTGCCGGCCCGGACATTCACCAGCACAAAGGCTTTCATATCGACCTCCCGGTGGACCTGAATAGTGTACTTCGAGTTCGATGGTTGTGGGCGGGGTTGGGTGGTGTTTCTGACAGAGAGCAACGTCCGCCCCCAGAGATATGATAAATTCACATGCGGGCGGCTCATGTGAAGAACTTTCTCGCGATTTGTATATCGGCGGTCATTATCGGCTTCGCGATCGCTTTTGCTCTTGGCAAGTTTCCGCGCTTGGAATCTTCTGCAAGATCAGGCGCGCCCTGGGATTCGAATGCCATTAGCAGTACGTTCGCTGGTTTCCAGGTGCGGGAGGTCAATCCGGCAAATGCAACGCTGATTCTATTCTACGACGTGCAAAACAACACCGATCACGACTATCAGTTGGCGAATGGAGCGGATACCGTCATCATGGGCCGGCTCAAATCCGACAGCAGCTTGATTGCCGAGGAACAGATTAAACTGAACAACCCCGCCTTTGTTCCCGCCAAAAACCGGACGCGCATCTCGCTGGGGGCCACGCATCCTTTCGAGTGGCCGGAGCAGATGGACTCCCCTGCCCAGAGCACGGTTCGAGGGTTCGTGGCCCGTGAGGTGGGGAATTTGGACGGGCTGGTGTTGTTCGATAGTGCGAACCGCTACCAGATCGAGCTCCCCGGAGCGTGGCAGCAGCTGCGAGAAGTTCCCGCAGCAAGTACTCCCAGATGATCTCCCCCGGGTTCATTCCGGCGTAAATCCGCAACACGGAAATTCAGCAACGTTATGCTCTGCGCTTGAATGCAGAAGGTAGCACCGGGTATGATGGGAAGGTCAACTGGATTGCGGGGGCCCGCCCTCACCCTGAGGAATCATGTCCGGCATCCCCGATCAGCGTCGCCATCTTCGACAACAGGTCAGATCGCTGACATACATCGATCTCGGTCAGGACAATGGTGGCATCGTCCTGAACATAAGTGAAGGCGGTTTGGCAGTGCAGGCGGCTGCGATTCTGACCGGCAATCACTTTCCCCACATGAGAATCAAGCTGCCCGGGTCCGGCGAGTGGCTGGAAGCAAGCGGAGAAATAACGTGGACGAGCGAATCCGGGAAAGAGGCTGGCGTCCGGTTCGTGGACATCTCCGACGACGCACGCTTTCAAATACGGCAGTGGGTTTCTGCCGGAGGCACCGCAGGCGAATTCCGAGAAGAGAGGGGCAGGCGTGCCGACCGGGGGAGGGAAGTGCTAGCCGCGCCTGGTAGTGGCGCGATCAGGGACACGACGCCTGAATCGTTCACTCCCGAATTGGTGAGGAGGCAACAGATTCAGGATTCTGTCAGCGGGGGCACCGAGCGGGGAGAGGAGGCGTCGCGCGCGCGAGATACGGGAGCCATGAAGAACATGACGCCTGAATCGGCCGCTTCCGAGGTGGTCGTGAGGCAGCAGATGCGGGATCCCGCCCCGGATCACATCATAAATTCAGTGCGTGTGGCACGCATGTTGTCCGGGGAGACAGACTATGGCTCGTTCGGCTCATTGGTGGAAAAACGGGATCATCAAGGGTGGCTTCTTGCAGTTGTGTTCGCGATTCTGGCTCTCATATCGCTCGTGGCAGGAATGGCGGTTGGACGGGGCGGTCTGAGCGAGATGCTCGGCAAGCTCAGCACGCAAGGAAATATCCCTGCTGCGCAAAGTCCGGAGGAGCCGCCACCTCCGAGCTCGGCGGCTCAGGAAGCAGGGCCATCGCCATCAGACAGCACGAACAGCACGAATTCGGACGTATCTCAAATCGAAGTGGTGGACACAAGCAATCGGCGGTGGCTTATTCCTCTGAAGGGTGCTGCGAGCAAGAATGGGGCTGCGAGTGCAGACGCGGCCGGTGCCGGTGCTCCCAGCTCTATTCCACCCGGTTCCAGTGCATCCAGTTCTGCTGAACCCACTGCTGCTGAACCCAGCGGCGGTGCGACCAGCGCGCCCGATGAGAAGACCGAAAATCCGCCTCAGCCAGACGCTAAGGGCTCGGCGTCGAAAGGCTCGGTGCCAATCCCTCGGGAAGCCCCAAAGCGAGCCCCTCGAGAAGCCAATGTCACAGTTCGAATCTGGATCTTGTCGCCTGCCATTCCCCTGGAGAAAGTGGGCCAACCGATCTACCGAGTTGACCCCATTTATCCGCCGGAGGCGGCACAACAACGTATCGAGGGCACGGTCAAGCTGCGTGCGATCATCGGCCGGGATGGAACGGTGCAGAGTGTCGGGCTGGTGGACGGCCCGCCATTGCTCGTGCCCGCCGCTATGGATGCTGTTCGCAGTTGGAGAAATCAACCGACACTGCTGAATGGCGAGGCAGTCGAGCTTGAGGAACAGATTCAGATCGAATTTCATTTGCCCGAGTAAAGGACCGCAGAAACAATTAGCACGGCGTTTCCGCGAGCGGCACCTGGCCGTAGGCTGCGATGTCATCGTGAGGCCGGCAGGCCGAAGGATCTCCCGCTAACAATTGGGCCCGCGGTGAATTGGTCAGTTGAGATTCTTCGGCCTTGCGGCCTCAGAATGACAGCGGCTTGCTCGTGAGCAGTCACCGCAAATCGTAGCGGCCATCCGACGCGAGGAGCAAATCAAAGGCTGGCTGCGCACCCAGAAGGTGGCGCTGGTCGAGTCGTTTAATCCCGCATGGCAGGACTTGGCCTCCGAGCTACGGTAGATTAGCTTCATCTTGACGCTATCCATCCGGTCGAAATCGCTGAATTGCTTTGGTTACCGCAAGCTCAGCCAGCCTGTGTGACAGCCTGGCCTCCTAGCTCGTGAACGATGGCCTCTCCGAGTTCTTTCGTCTTCGCGTTTCCGCCGATATCTGGTGTGCGAACTCTAGACTTGGCGAGCACGGACGAGATCGCTTGCTCGACCGCGTCAGCGGCCTGCGCTTCGCCGAGGTGGCGCAGCATCATCGCGCCGCACCAAATTTGTCCGATTGGATTGGCGATGCCTTTTCCGGCGATATCCGGCGCCGAACCGTGCACCGGCTCAAACATGGAAGGGAATTCCCGTTCGGGATTCAAGTTGGCGCCAGGGGCGATGCCGATCGATCCCACAACGGCCGGTCCCAGGTCAGAGAGGATATCCCCAAAGAGGTTCGATCCGACTACCACGTCGAACCAGTCGGGGTGGCGCACGAAATGGGCGGTGAGGATGTCGATGTGGTATTGGTCGGTGCGGACATCGGTAAATTCACGCGCGATAGCTTGGAAGCGTTCGTCCCAGAACGGCATGGTGTGGATGATGCCGTTCGATTTGGTCGCCGAAGTCAGATGCCCTTTACGCTTCCGTGCCAGCTCGAAAGCGTAACGCAGGATGCGGTCCACGCCCCGGCGAGTGAAGATCGACTGCTGGATAGCCATTTCCTCGTCGCTACCCTCGTAGATCCGGCCGCCGATATTCGAATACTCACCCTCGTTATTCTCGCGGACGATGCAGAAATCGATCTGGCCCGGCGCGAAGTTCTTTAGCGGCGATTCGATTCCCTGAAACAGGCGCACCGGACGCAGATTCACGTACTGGCGAAAACCACGCCGAATGGGGATAAGCAATCCCCACAATGAAATATGATCAGGCACACCGGGGTAACCCACGGCTCCCAGATAAATCGCATCAAACGCGCGCAACTGCTCGAGACCGTCCTGCGGCATCATCTTGCCGGTTTTGAAATAAGTCTCGCAGCTCCAATCGAACTGATGCCAAGAAAATCCAGCGCCGAAACGGCGCCCGGCCGCCTCCAGCACCCGCATGCCTTCCGGAACTACTTCTTTGCCGATGCCGTCGCCGGGAATCACCGCGATTTTGTAGTTCCTGCTTGCCGATGGATTCATGATGTGCCTGCCTTAACTTGCCAATGCCGCTGTCAGCTTGCTCACGTCGGATGCGCTCTCGAAGGATTTTACGAACTGAATCACCGACTCGGTCTTGTCGGCGGGCCACGCCGCAAATTCCGCGCAGCCCCTGAATTTGTCCGCCACTTCGTCATAGGTCATTGGATTGGCCGGACTGCCTTTTGCAAATTCGGCGCGGCCTGAAATGATCTTGCCATCTTTCATATGGATCTTGATGATGCTGGTCATCTTGTCGAATCCAGCCTGTTCCGCCTCCGGGTCAACGTAGAAGTTAACGCGACGGATCATGTCCTGGACGTCCTTGCGCTGCACCACCGCATCGGTAAACTGGCTCAAGCCCGCCTTGCGCTCCAGGAGCAGGATACTAATGCAAAATTCCATGCTGAACTTACCTTCGAGGCCGGTGGTCGGGTGATGGTGCAGCAGGGTAGTAGTCATGCTGTGGTTCGCGCCCACATCGACTTTTTCAACCTCCGAGGGCTTGATGTTGTACTGGCGGATGAGACGCAACATTTCGCCCAAGGCCGGATGCGTCAGCGATCCGCACGGGAAAGGTTTGATGGAAACGCCGGGAGAAGCGAAGGTCCAAGGGTGGCCGAGACGATTCACGATCGCACTGGGGTCAAAGCCGCCTCCGGCTGCGTGAAAGAAGCCGCGCGGAGCCTCGAGGATGTCATTGGCTGCCGTCCAGCCAAGGGACACGAGGTCAACGGCCACTGTTCCGTTTTCTGCCGCGCGTCCGGCGTGGAAGGGCTTGGTCATGGAGCCAAAATTTTCGCGGAGGCCTGCTGCTTCGCTGGCGGCGATTCCAAGGGCGCAAGCTGTCTGCGTTACGTCGAGGCCGCGCAGTTTTGCGCAGGCCGCGGCTGAGCCGAACGAACCGCACGTGCCGGTGGAATGAAACCCGTCATTGTAATGGCGGGGTGAAATGGCTTCAGCGATCTTGCATTCCACTTCCACACCAACATGGTAGGCGAGCAACCAATCCTTGCCGGAAACTCCACCGTGCTCGGCGATGGCGAATGCAGGGGGAAGCACGGAGACGGTCGGATGAACGAGCAGGCCGTAGACGCGGTCCTTCGCGGCAGCGAGCTGAGTGTCGTCGAAATCGTCGGCGTGAATCGAGACCCCATTCACGAATGCCGCAAAACGTGGTGAGGTTTTTAGCGACGTTCCGATGACTGTGGACTTGCCGTCACACAGTCCCAGCCCCTGAATATATTTTCGACTGAGCGGGCCGCTCTCCGCCTTCGAACCAGCTAGTGCCAGTCCGAAGCCGTCGAGGATGGACTTCTTTCCCAGTTCAATCACTTCCGGAGGAATCTGGTCATATTTCGTGTTCACCACAAATTCCGCGACATAGCGGGTTAGTCCCGGCGCTTCGGGAAAGTCTCCCTTGCCAACGGAAAATCTCATACCGCTACTCGGGAGCATACTTGAGGCCGCAGCTGCCAGCGAGGCCTTGCAGAAGTCACGCCTGATCATTTCTCCATCCTCGGTGAATGAGAATCATACCTCTTTGAGGAGTTTTCTTGTGCCTCCTTCGAGATCGTTGCGAATGATCCCACAGGATTTTCTTATCTTGACACGGGCACGAAAGGTGTGCTATCCCGCCCCCCAGGTTGTGAAGTTCTTACCCTAAAGGGGTGGGGTCAAATCACAAAAGATCGCCGTCCGGGTGATCCCTCTTGGGCCACCTGGGGGAGGTAGCGTCATGATTTTCCGAAACGCTTCGAAGAAAATTGCGATCAGTCTCGCCACATTCGTGGCTTTGACGGTCAGTTTTTTCCTTTCAGTTCCTCTCCATGCGCAGGTGGCCGGTGCGACCCTCTCCGGCGTGGTAACGGACTCGTCCGGCGCGGTGGTGGCCAACGCCACGGTCTCCATTCGGAACACGGCGACGGGAATCACCCGGGAAGTCACAACGGACGTAGCCGGCTTCTACAGCGCGCCGAACCTGTCGCCAGCGGTTTATGAAGTGACCGGCTCGGCGCCAGGGTTTTCCACGCGAGTGCAAACCGGCATCACGTTGACCGTCGGAGCTCAGCAGGTCCTGAATTTTTCCCTTCAGGTGGGGCAAGTTACTCAAAGGGTTGTAGTGACTGGCGAGGCTCCGGCCGTGGATCTTGCCTCGTCCACGATCAGCGCCGAGGTCAATTCCACCACGGTCCTCGAGTTGCCTCTGAACGGCCGCGACTGGAGCTCCCTGGCAACTCTCCAGCCCGGAGTCATCGGGATCCACACGCAGTTCGCGACCTCTGGGACCGTAAACAAGGGCAATCGCGGCTTCGGAGACCAGTTGTCGACGAGTGGTCACCGTCCCAACGAGAATAATTATCGCATCAACGGCGTCAGCGTCAACGACTATACCAACGGAGCGCCTGGTAGTGTCATCGGCCTACAATTGGGCGTGGACGGCATTCAAGAATTCTCCGTTCTGACCACCAACTATTCGGCAGAGTATGGACGGACCTCGGGTGGGGTCATCAACGCCATCATGAAGTCGGGCAGTAACGCTTTCCATGGCGATGCCTATTGGTTCCTGCGTGATGAGGGACTGGATGCGAAAAACTTCTTCGATTCCAAAACTCTCCCCATCCCGCCATTTCATCGCAACCAATTCGGAGGGTCCGCCGGAGGCCCGATCAGGAAAGACAAGACCTTCTTCTTCGCCGACTACGAAGGAATCCGGCAGTCCCTGAGCCTGACTTTCCACAGTCTCGTCCCTTCGACGAATGCCCGCAACGGCTTGCTCGCAAGCGGACAGCTCCCATTCGTCGCGGGCAAGACCAACGCGAACGGCGTTGACCTGCAGGTCGTGCCCTATCTCGGTTTTTGGCCAACTCCCAACGGTGGCTTACCCCCCGGAGGAAACGGTAACACGGCCTTCTACGACGCTTCGGGCGTGCAGAGCTATGCGGAGAACTACGTGACGGGTAGGGTTGACCATAAGATCTCAAACACGGACAGCCTCGACGGCGTCTATTTCTTTGACAGGTCTCCTCAAACCACGCCCGATAACCTGTTGGATCAAACCTCAGAGACTTTCAGTCAAAGGCAGATGTTCGGCTTGGAAGAGACTCACGTCTTCAGCCCGACAGTAACTAATGCGGCGCGGGTCGGTTACAGCCGTGTGATCGGGAAAGTGCTAAGCCCTGTGAGCGCACTCAAACCGATTGCGGGGGATACGACTCTGGGTATCCTCTCGGGGCTAACGGCGCCGATCCTGAGCATAAGTGAGCTTGGGGGGGGCGGGAATCTGATGCAGGGATCTTTGGGGAGCGGCTCCCAATTCAACCACCTTCAGAACTCCTTCCAGTTCTATGACGATGCTTTCCTCACTCGGGGAACTCACTCAATGAAATTCGGGTTTGCGTTCGAGCGCATACAATTTAATGAAATAGCGAGACCAAGGCCAAGGGGGACCTTCGTTTTCGACTCACTGCAGACGTTCCTTCAGAACCAGCCCACGAACGTCCTCGTGCTCGATCCGACCCACTCGCAAGAGATGGGGACCCGCATGAGCGCCTTCGGAGCCTATGTGCAAGACGATTGGCGCTTCCGCCCGAACCTCACACTGAACTTTGGCTTGCGTTACGAGCCGACCAGTCTTCCCTCTGAGGCTCATAACGGGTACGGGGTCGTGAAAGACTTTTTCAACGGCACAATCACTCCTGTGGCGCACCTCTGGTCGCATAACCAAACGCTTCGCAACTTCGCGCCCAGGGTCGGTTTCTCGTGGGACCCATTCCACAATGGTAAGACGGCCGTGCGTGGCGGCTTCGGGATCTTCGACGTGCTGCCTCTTCCTTGGGAATACACCCAACAGGCGGCCCAGGCCTTGCCGTTTGCGTACCAAGCCAGCAAAGCGCCCCTTCCTCCGGGCTCGTTCCCAAAGCTGGCCGGGGTGTCCCCCCCGCTCATCGGCGCCACTCCCAACCCGACCAATGCCCTGAGCTATCACGCCGAGCAGAACCCACACAGAAATTACGCCATGAATTGGAACCTCAACATCCAGCGAGAGCTTACGGGAAGCACGACAGTCATGGTGGGCTATGTGGGCTCGCACACGCTCCATATGCCGTACACCACGGACGACAGCAACATGGTCATCGCCAAGTTGATTCCGGGGGTTGGCGATCTCTGGCCATGTGGACCTGCCGTCGCGTTCGGCAGTTGCCTCGCGGGCGGCGGAACGCGAGCCAATCCAAACGTGGGTGTGCTTAGGCCCACTTTCTGGAGTGATGGAGCCACTTATGAAGCCCTTCAGGCGCAAGTCACGAAAAGGATGAGCCACGGATTTCAGGCTCAAGGCAGCTATACCTGGGGGAAATGCATTGACAATGGTTCAGGCGGTCACATCGGTGATCCGTATAAGAATTCCCTTTCAAGCCTGATCTTCTTTTCCCGCCAGAGTACACACGGCCCCTGTGACTTCCAAATCACTCATAACTTTGTCTTGAACTACATTTGGCAGGTTCCCGGCCCGAAGTCAGGCTCAGGGATTCTGTCGATCCTCGCAGGCGGGTGGGAGATAGGCGGGATCCTGGCGGCCAGTACGGGCTCGCCCTTTACCTTGCTGATCGGGGGTGATCCTCTCGGCCAGAACAGCACAGATACCGCGGACTACCCGAACCGCCTGGCTGGATGCAATCCCATTAACGGAAATTACAGAACAACTCTTCAATACCTCAACCTCAGCTGCTTCGGGCTGCCCCAGGCGACCCCGGCTATAGCTGCCCAGTGCCAGCCCTTCGGCCTTAGGGCGCCCGGCAAGAATGGGCCGTCGGACCCGGGGAGCGCGGGCATCGCGGGCACTTGCGCAAATCTCTTTGGAAATGCCGGGCGCAACCAGATTTACGGGCCGGGCCTGCTCAACTTCGACTTCTCCGTATTCAAGAATAACTACATTCGGAGAATCTCGGAGACCTTCAATGTTCAGTTCCGGTTCGAGTTCTTCAATGTTTTCAACCACCCCAACTTCCAGTCGCCCTTCGGCACCGCCACCCTCTTCAATGCGGACGGGACCCCGGGGGGCGGCGCGGGTCTGCTTACTGGCACGGAAAACCCATCACGGCAGATTCAGTTGGGGATGAAGGTCGTCTGGTAACAAGCCAGGGAAGGTTGTCGTATGTTGGAAAGCCGGGGCCCTCACGGCCCGGCTTTCGTTTCTCCGCAAGGATTTCGAAGCACGTAGCCCGACCGCGGGGCCAAAGAATCCCTTGAGCAATCCCAGCACGCTGTCCCAGCCAGCCACGCAAGTAAAGATCGCCGCCGAGGGCGTTCGCGCCACGCATGTTCGCTGGCGGATCATCGCCATCCTGATGTTCATTATGGCGGTGACCGCCCTGTGCCGCCTGAACTTGAGCATTGCCGGGAAATACATCCAGGACGAATTCGCCTTCAACACTGTCACCATGGGATGGCTCTTCAGCGCGTTTCTTCTGGGCTACGCGCTGTTTCAAATTCCCTGGGGATACATCGGAGACGAGTACGGCCCGCGCCGCATTCTGACAATTTCGATCCTCATCTGGTCCGTGGGGACAGTCGCCATGGGAATCGCGCCGCGGTTCGCTGTGGGAGGAGCGCTCGGGGTTTTGTGGGCGTTCGTCGTGGTACGATTTCTGACCGGCGTGGGCGAGGCGGCGGTCTCTCCCAACGTTACGCGTGTAATCGCTTCCTGGACCGCGCCGCGAGAACGTGGGTTGGCCAGCGGGTTGCAAATTGCCGGCTTGGGCCTTGGCGGCACACTGACGCCGATTCTCATCTCCTGGACCGTCGCGCATTGGGGTTGGCGCATTTCGTTTTACCTCTGCGCTGCCCTGGGCTCCTTGGTTATTGCCGTCTGGCGGCTCTATGCGACCGACCGGCCCGAGGAGCACCGAGACGTGAACGCGGCAGAGCTCGAGCGGATTCGTCCCGGCGCGCATCATGTCGATGCACAGCAGAGATCATTTGTCTCGGCAAGGCACGCGCCGTGGGGCAAGATGCTCTCGAGTGTTTCGGTTTGGGGCCTCATCCTCGGATACGGCTGTCAGGGTTACGCGTTCTATGTCTATTACAACTGGTTTTATATTTACGTGGTGAAGGTAAGGGGGCTGACGGACATGCGTGCGGCCGTGTGGACTTCAACTCCTTTCATGGCGATGGCACTGCTTTCCCCGCTGGGCGGTTTGTTTTCCGACCGGGTCGGCAGGAAACTGGGCCGGCGCCGCGGACGGCAGTGCGGCGGGTGGGTCGGGTTGGGGCTTTCGGCGACCTTGTTGTGGGTCGGAAGCCATACGGCCAATACCACGATCGCTCTGCCACTAATCGCCGCTGCGGCGGGGTTCAACATGTTTGCCGGAGCGAATTTCTGGGCCGCGTGCATTGATCTGGCGCCGAATTTTTCGGCCTCGCTGTCTGCTTTGATGAACACCTGCGGAAACCTTGGCGGGTGGATCTCGCCGATTGCCACGGCGTACGTGGCGACTCGCTTTAGCTGGAGCCTTTCGCTGGATCTGGCGGCGTTGATTACCGTCTGCTCCGGATTGCTGTGGTTTTTCGTGGACGCTGGCAAGAGTATCGAAGAACAGTCTGCATAAGAGTGTTTGGTGACACGGTGCATGGTTCATGGAGCTGCTTCGAAGCCTTCTGTTTATACCTGCAGATAGCCCCAGGAAAATGGCCAAGGCCCGGACGCTCAGACCGGACGCTTTTATCTTTGATCTTGAGGATGCGGTCCCTCTTGACAAGAAGCTCGAAGCCCGGAAAGCGTTGGCAGGAGAATTGGCCAGTGCTCCGGATTTCGCCGCTAGAGTTTTTGTTCGCGTGAACGGCGCTCGCAGTGAATTCTTTGATTCCGACCTGCGCGAGATAGTGCATCCCCGTGTGGACGGCATTCTCTTTCCGAAGTGCGCCGACGAGGCGGAGGTGGTTCGAGCCGACCAGAAGATTTGGCAACTGGAGAACGAGAAGGGAATCACGGAAGGCAAGACCAGACTTGTCCTTATCCTTGAAACTGCGCTAGGTGTCGTTCGGGCTTACGAACTCGCGCGGTCGAGCCCACGAATCATCGCTCTCAACTTCGGGGCCGAGGACTACTGCGCGGACATGGGTGTGAGCCGGACCGCATCGGGAGACGAGGTTGCTGTGGCGCGTTCGCTTGTAGCCCAAGCTGCTCATGCGGCGCGCCTCGAGGCCATCGATACCGTGTTCACAGACTTCCGCGACGACGCCGGGCTGTTTCTAGAAACTCGGCGAATCAAACAAATGGGTTTCACCGGCAAGGTGCTAATTCATCCGAACCAGATTGAGCCGGTTCATAGGGCGTTCGCTCCGACTGCGGAAGAGATGGAGTGGGCCACTCACGTAATCAAGGCATTCGAAGCGGCCAAAGCTGCCGGCTCGGCTGTGGTGGCGGTGGGGGGTAAGATGGTCGATGAACCTGTTGTGCTTCAGGCCAGGAGGATTCTCCAGCAGCGAGAAGCCAATACTTCTGTCAGGAACCGTTAGAGCCACAGGCAGTGAACGCTTCTGCTTCTCCAGTGACCGCCATTGCAAGCGATGTTCGATCGAAGGACTAAGAGATGGAATCGTCCAAGGGAACCGAAACCAGCCAGCGAGCCCAGGGTGAACCCAGCTCATCATCCGGGGCGAGCTCAAGGGGACCGCTTACGGGGATACGCGTAACAGAGCTGGGCAGCTTTATTGCTGCGCCGCTCATGGCGCGCACTCTAGCGGATTTCGGCGCCGAGGTGATCAAGGTTGAGACTCCGAAAGGCGGCGACCAGAACCGGGAATGGGGCAAGAAAGAGGGTGGGGCTTCTTATTCCTGGTATGTGATTGCAAGGAACAAGAAGAGCGTCACCTGCGACCTTCACCATCCGAAGGGCCAAGAGCTTGCGCGGCGGTTGGCGGCAAAGAGCGACATCGTGGTCGAGAACTTTCGTCCCGGGCGCATCGCGACCTGGGGGCTCGGCTACGAAAAGCTGCGCTCGCTCAACCCCAAGCTTGTCATGGTGCACATTTCGGGCTTTGGCCAGACCGGGCCGTACAGCAGCCGGGCCGGATTTGGGTCGATCGCCGAGGCGATGAGTGGGGCGCGATATCTGATGGCCGAGCCAGGGCGTCCCTCGGTGCGCTTTGGCTTTCCCCTCGCCGACTCTGTCGCTGCCCTCTATGGTGCCTTCTCGGCGATGGTGGCTCTGCGACAGGCTGAGCGTAGCGGGGAAGGCCAAGAGATTGATGTGGCACTATACGAAGCCGTTTTACATCTGCTGGACGACGCTATCCTGGAGTACAGCGGAACGGGCTCGATACGCCAGCCAAGCGGCGCTACGTCGAACCGCGCGGTTCCCAGCGGCACCTATCCTTGCCGCGATGGTCACATGGTGGTCATCGGAGGAAACTCCGATTCGGTTTTCCGTCGCCTCATGGCTATTATCGGCCGACCGGAGCTTGGAGAAAAAGCAGAATACCGAACCAACGCTGGACGGATAGCGGGCGTTCAGGAGATCGACGGCTCGATCGCTGCCTGGACCATGAAACGAACGTCTGCTGAGGTCGTCGCCGAACTGAATGCTGACGGCGTTCCATCCGGTCCAATCTATGACTCGGCAGACATCGTTCAGGACCCCCAATTTCGGGCACGCCAAGCGATCGTTGATGTCTTAATTCCCGAGACCGGCCGGACTCTCGCCATGCAAGGGATCGTGCCGAAGTTTTCAGCCACGCCGGGAGCAATTCGCTGGACAGGTCCCGCGTTGGGTGCGCACAACCGAGAAATCTATCAAGGTCTCTTGGGAATGACCGAACGCGAGTTCGAAGAACTGCGCCGGGAGGGCGTCATCTAGCTCGCCCGCGTTTTTTCATAGAAGTGAGGATGGGAACATGCCGGAACAAGTGAGGGTAGTCGACGTTACGCTACGCGACGGCCTGCAAAACGAACCGAAGCCCGTTTCCACCGAGGAGAAGCTCGCGCTGATCGAGAAACTGGTTCAGGCGGGCGTTTCCAGCATCCAGGCCACAAGCTTCGTCCATCCCCGATGGGTGCCCCAGATGGCTGATGCCGAAGCCGTGGCCGCCGGGCTAAAACAATTTCCTGGCGTGCGCTTCTCCGCCTTGGTACCGAATCTCAAGGGCTACGAACGAGCGGTGGCCGCCGGCATCAAGCATTTGGAGTTCGTCATGTCGGCGAGTGAATCGTTCAACCGGCGAAATTTGAATTGTGGCATCGCGGATTCCCTCGAGGTGCTCTGTGAGGTAAGTCAGGCCGCGGAGCGCGATCGTGTGGTAATTCGCGTGGGCATCGCGACCAGCTTCCATTGTCCTTTCGAAGGCAAAATCTCGACTGACGCACTTCTGGACGTTATTCGTGCCGCGCGGGAGCGTGCGCCATGGCGAATCAACCTGAGTGACACCGACGGCATGGCGTTCCCGGACCAAGTGCGAGAAGCAGTAACGGCTGTAGGGGCAAGGGTGAACGTGATGCCAAACGAGCTGGCGCTCCATTTTCACGACACTTACGGGCGTGGGCTTGCCAATACGCTTGCGGGCCTCGATGCCGGTGTCCGCGAGTTCGACGCCACCACCGGCGGGCTTGGCGGATGCCCGTATTGTCCTGGCGCCAGCGGCAATTTGGCTAGCGAGGACCTTGTGGGATTATTGGAAGGACTGGGATACGCGACGGGAATCGACTTGGACAGACTCCTGGATGCTGCTGAACTTGCCACTCGCTTTTCATCGCGCCCCTACCAGGGTCATCTGCTCCGAGCTCGCCGCCCGGGCGCTCTCGCCGCGTGATCAAACACCCACCGCTCGCCATCGAGGTGGAAGTCTAGGTTCGGCTGGGCTCGTGTGACTGTTGCTTGCGACGGCTCTGAGGCCGACCTTTCCAGTCTTCTGGCGGAGAGGCAATGCCCCAGAATCGGGGGGCGGGCTTGATGAATTCAACCCCGACTTGGGTCTTACCCATGAAGCTTGTGCCCATCGTGCTTACGCGGGAAAGCAATTCTTCCCCTGTCTTAGGGTTTTCAACGATAACGAACTGATCGATGGACACCGGCATCGCGAGAAGTATGAGCGCGCCGTGAGCGTTGACTACAAGAGCTTCTGTCTTTTCCGGAAGGGTGCTCTTGTCAGGCGCCTGCGTTCTGACCACGACAGGGATCCTGGCCCGCACACGTTGACTGCGCCGGTTGCGCTCCGGCCGCGGTTCCTGGCTGGATGAGGTAGCCACGAGCATACCGTAGCAATTCTCTGCCGAATCCTCAATGCGGATGAATGAGGGTTGTGTTAGGAGTGACAATCCAGCGCGCACACCGCGTCTCGGATCACTGGCAGAATTCTTGTGGGCTGAACGGAGTTGGCGCTATAGTTTCTGGTGAATGCCGCAATGTTGCACGCCCAGGAGGGATTAATGGCGGGAGCACCGACTAACGTACTCAACATACCCAAACCCCCTACGTTTCTCACCGTTGAAGAGGACCGCTTGCACCGCAAACAGCGGCTGGCCGCTGCCTTCCGGCTTTTTGCGCGCTTCGGGTTCGACGAGGGAGTGGCGGGCCACATCACCGCCCGGGATCCGGAGCGGCGGGATCACTTCTGGGTGAATCCTTTTGGAATGGACTTCGGCCAGATTCGCGTCTCCGATCTCATTCTCGTGAATCACCGCGGCGACGTCGTCGCGGGAAAGCATCCTGTGAACGCGGCTGCGTTCGCCATCCACTCGCAGGTGCATGCAGCTCGTCCGGACGTCGTTGCGGCTGCACACGCGCACTCGATTTACGGGAAAGCCTGGTCATCGCTTGGACGGCGGCTCGATCCGCTCACGCAGGATTCGTGTGCGTTTTACGAGGACCACGCCTTATTCGAGGATTTCACGGGCGTCGTTTACGAAAAGTCGGAAGGAGAACGAATCGCCCAAGCCCTCGGCAAGCATAAGGCTGTCATTCTGCGCAACCATGGGCTGCTGACCGTCGGGCACACCGTGGATGAGGCGGCGTGGTGGTTCATCACCATGGATCGGAGCTGCCAGGCGCAACTTCTCGCCGAGGCCGCGGGCGTCCCGGTGAAGATTGACCCTGCCAGCGCTGCAACAACCAGGGAGCAGGTCGGGAGCCACCACGCTGGATGGTTCCAGTTCCAGCCGCTCCTGGCGCGCATCACCCACGAGCAGCCCGACTTGCTCGAATAGGTTTCTTGCTTGCGGTGGATGTTTTTGCCGGCCCCGATTTTGATCCCCCTTTTCCTCGCCGACTGTGCGGCTGCCGATGCGCTACAGGAACGCCTGAAGGCCGTGCCGGTGTAAAAACAACGAATTCTCTGCTAAGAGTGGGAGCGGTATGGGAAGAGCTGATTTTATGAAGCGCATCGCCGCTGGATTCATCGCTGCCATCTTGTGCGGCTTCTCCGGTGCGTTTGCCCCGGCTTCTCGGGCGGCGGAAGAACGGATGGTCACAGACAACGCTCCGGGCCGCGCCGGCGGCCGACTCGTGGTCGCTTTGCGCTCCGAGCCGAAGACCTTGAATCCGGTCCTGGCTGTCGATGCTCCTTCCCGAGACGTTATTCGCTGCCTGACCGCCGATCTCATTCATATCAACCGGGAATCGCAGAAGACGGAGCCTGCCCTCGCCAAGTCCTGGAGTGTGTCTTCGGATGGCCGACGATACACGTTGCGGCTGCGGCGTGGCCTACATTTTTCCGATGGGCATCCTTTTGATGCCGACGACGTGTTATTCAGCTTTCAGGTATATCTGGACGAAAAAATCCATTCTTCCCAGCGTGACTTGCTGATCGTGGGCGGGAAACCCATCACCGTTCAAAAGCTGGATGACTACACGGTTCGATTTGAGCTGGCCCAGCCGTATGCGGCAGCCGAGAGGCTCTTCGATGGCCTTACGATTCTGCCGCGACATCTGCTGGAAAGCTCCTATCGGGATGGCAGTTTTTCGCAAGCCTGGAATCCGGCGATGCCGCCGGGCCAGTTCGCGGGGCTTGGCCCATTTCGCCTGAAACAATATGAGCCGGGCGTGCGCATCGTTCTCGAAAAGAATCCAAATTACTGGAAGGAAGATCGCAAGGGGAATCGGCTGCCATACCTCGATGAAATTGTCTTTCTATTTGTTTCCAGTGAAGACGCGCAAGTCATCCGGTTCCAGGCAGGAGACACCGACATCCTTAGCCGGTTCAGCGCGGAAAATTTCAACGTGTTGGAAAAGCAGCAGGCGGCGCGAAGCTACCACCTGTATGACTTGGGGCCCGGACTTGAGTACAACGTCTTTTTCTTCAACCTGAATGATGCAGCCGCGAAAGGGCTTACGGAAATTGCAAGGAAACAGGCTTGGTTCCAGGACGTGCGCTTCCGGCAAGCGGTTTCGGCGGCGATTGACCGCGACGGAATCATTCGCCTTGTTTACAACGGCCGCGCGACTCCCCTTTGGAGCAATGCAACTCCCGGAAACAAACTCTGGGTGGATCAGAATTTGCCGCATCCCCCGCGGTCGCTCGACCGTGCGCGGCAACTGCTTCAAGCCGCCGGGTTCTCCTGGAAAGGTGACGGAGCTCTCGTCGATAGCCACGGCAGCCCGGTTGAATTCTCGATTTTGACGAGTTCCTCGAATGCCCAGCGAATGAAGATTGCCACACTCCTGCAGGACGACCTCAGTCAACTGGGGATGAATGTTCATGTGGTTTCGCTGGAATTTCGGGCGATGGTGGACCGACTTTTGCAAAGCTACGATTACGAGGCGGCTTTGATGGGATTCGCGAGCGGCGATGCCGATCCGAATTCGGAGATGAACGTGTGGCTTTCGAGCGGAGGCACGCACCTCTGGCATTTGGGAGAGAGCCAACCGGCCACGCCGTGGGAGGCCGAGATTGACCGTCTCATGCAGCAGCAACTCATCACGCTCGATTACGCGAAGAGAAGACAGCTCTACGACCGGGTTCAGGAGATCGTGGCGGAAGACATGCCGGTGATTTGTCTGACAAGCCCCAACATCCTGGTTGGAGCGAAGAATCAGGTTCGGAACTTTCAGCCGGCAATCTTGGATCCGTATACGTTGTGGAATATCGATCAGCTTTATCTCCAGTGAACGGGCGGGGACGAACCGATGGTCCTGCAGCAAACCTTGAATTTGGATGAGAAGCTCGAAGCGTGGCCGGACACGCGCCTGGTGCGGGAATGCCTCGCCGGAGATGAGGAAGCCTGGTCAGCCCTGATTGACAAATACAAGAACCTGATCTTCTCCATTCCGATCAAGTACGGCTTCTCGGCGGACGATGCTACCGATGTTTTTCAAGCGGTCTGCCTGGAGCTGCTCTCGGAATTGCCCAACTTGAGGAAGGCAAAAGCCCTTCCAAAGTGGATCATGCAAGTAACTAACCACAAGTGCTTCCACAGGAAACGGCAGCAACAACGCATGGAGTCCTTAGACGCGGATCCCACACCGATCAATGACACGGTACCAGCTCGCGCCGAGGGAATCTTGCGAGAGGCTGAAGAGGAGCAGAATCTGCTGCAGGCGATCTCCGAACTGCCGCCGCGCTGCCAACAACTTGTCCACATGCTTTTCTTCGAAGAGCCCGCTCGTGAATATCGGGAGGTCGCGGAAATTCTGGGGATCGCGACCGGCTCGATCGGATTCATCCGGCAACGCTGCCTGGAACGCTTGCGGAAGCGGCTAAGTCAACTAGGGTTTGAATGACACCACGGAACAAGAAGGCTTCGCTTCCCGACAAGCTTGTGGAGGACTTGGCGAATCTCACCGACGAAGCCAGCCGGACACGCTATCTGGCGCGGCGTCGCCGACTCTACCGCGCCAGCGTGGTCCAGCAGCTCAGCGATGCGGTGCGGGGGAAGCTGCGTGTTGACACTCACCAAGCGCTTTCGCTTGCGGAAGCCGCGGTCGCGATCGCCCGCGAACTAAGAAATAAGGAAGCGCTGGCCCGCGGTCTGCGTTCCAAAGCAAACGCCCTCTACATGATTGGCGACAATCAATCCGCCTTGGAATGCCACGAACAGGCCCTCCGCATCTTTCGGAAGCTTCGCAATGAGGAAGAAGTAGCGCGGACCCTGAATTCTTCCATTCAACCCTTCATCTTGCTTGGCGAGTATGACCGAGCCTTTGAAGCTGCCGAAGGCGCCAGGAAAATCTTCCAACGCATAGATGACAAGAGGCGCCTGGCGCACGTGGAGATCAACGTCGGGAACATCTACCACCGCCAAGACCGGTTCGAGGAAGGACTCGCTTGTTATGAGCGCGCTTACGAAATGCTGCTTCCTTTTCGCGATTCGGAGGGGATTGGTGTAGTCCTCTACAACATGGCCGTTTGTCTTATCAGCCTGAACGATTTTCCGCGGGCGCTCGCAACCTACCAGCGCGCGCGCGAGTTGTTCGTCAGTCACGGAATGGCTCTTCTTGTCACTCAAAGCGACTACAACATCGCGTATCTGTACTACCTCCGGGGCGAGTATAGCCGGGCGATTGAGATGCTGCGCGCCACCCGGGAAAAATGTGAGACGAACGGGGACGCCCATGTTTTGGCGCTGTGTTATCTGGATCTTTCCGACATCTACCTGGAGCTCAATCTGAGCGCCGAAGCAAGAGATACGGCTCACGAGGGATATCTGCGGTTTCAGAAACTGGGGATGGGTTACGAAGCGGCAAAATGCCTGGCCAATGAGGCCATCGCCCTCAGCCAACTGGTCAAAGCGCTGCGCGCTCTCGAACTGTTTACGCAAGCGCGGGCAAAATTTGTCAGCGAGAAGAACCTCGTCTTCCCCTGGCTGATCGACCTGTATCAGGCCGTTGTTCTTTATGAGGAAGGCCGCCTGTTCGAAGCGCGGCGACTCTGCTCCGGCGCAGCCAAGTTCTTCAGCACTTCGTGTTTACCTGGGAAGGCGGTCTTTTGCGAGCTGCTTCTCGCGCGCCTGTCTCTGCGAACGGGAGATTTAGCATCGGCACGTGACGAGTGCACTCACGCCCTGGACCGATTGAATTCCCTGGAAGCGCCGGTGCTCCGCTATCAGGCAGAGTTCCTGATGGGTCAGATTCAACAGGCCCGCGGAGAACATGCCGAGGCCTACGGCTCTTACCAGAAGGCGCGCGAAGCCCTGGAAACTTTGCGCAGCAGTCTCCGTGGCGAGGAACTGAAGATCGCGTTCATGAAGAACCGGCTGGAAGTCTACGAGTGCCTCATCGATCTCTGTTTGAGCGACAATTCCAGGCAAGACTCCGCCAAAGAGTCGTTCGGGTACATGGAACTGGCTAAGTCCCGCAGTCTGGCGGAACTTCTCGTGCAACACGGGCATGGCCTCCCAGCGAGTGGCACAGGCCAAAGCGGGCTGGTGCGCCGAATCCGCGAAATGCGCGAAGAGCTCAATTGGTATTACCGCCGTATCGAGCTCGAACAGTTGCGCGCGGAGGAACCATCCCCCGAACGGATCGACAAGCTCCAGAAAGAAGCGCTGGCCCACGAGAATGAATTGCTTCGCGTCCTGCGTGAAGTTTCTTCGCCGGGATCGGGGGAAGCGGCCGGCAGCGCCTGGGCGCCGAGCTCGCTCGAAAGCGTCCAGGCGTGTCTGCCGTCCGATGCGGCTCTCGTAGAATACTTCAGCCTCCAAAAACAATTTGTTGCCGCCATTGTCACACGCGAGGGCCTGGAGATTATTCCCGTCACGCCGGTTTCGCGTGTGATCAACCTGCTTCGGATGCTGCAATTCCAAATTGCAAAATTTCGCCTGGGCTCGGAGTACATTCGCGCCTTCGAGAATGCTCTTCTGGATGCGACCCGGTCTCACCTTCAGGAACTGTACTGGGAGTTGCTTGCTCCATTACGCAGTCGTCTGAAGGTGCGGCACCTGATCATGGTTCCGCACGGCGTACTGCACTATCTTCCGTTTCACGCTCTGCATGACGGAGAGAGGTATCTCATCGATTCGTTCACAATTTCCTATGCACCCAGCGCCAGCATTTACACTCTCTGCCATCGGAAACCCTCCACTCTCTCCAAGTCGTCCTTGATCCTGGGCGTTCCCGATTCGCGCGCTCCTTTCATCGAGGATGAGGTGCGATCGGTGGCCAAGATTTTGCCCGAGGCAGAGCTGGTCCTGGGCGCCGAGGCAGGCGAGCTAGCTTTGCGAGAGAAGGGATTGCACAGCCGGCTGATTCACATCGCCACGCATGGCAGTTTCCGGCAGGATAATCCGCTGTTCTCTGGAATCCGCCTCGGCAGTTCGTACTTGACCCTGTACGATATGTACCAGCTCAAGCTGGGGGCGGACTTGGTCACGCTCAGTGGGTGTGCCACCGGCCTGAACATCGTTGCGGGGGGAGACGAATTGCTGGGTTTGATCCGCGGCCTACTCTACGCGGGTGCGCAATCCCTTCTCTTGACCCTTTGGGACGTCCACGACCGCAGCACTGCCGACTTCATGACATGCTTCTATCAACGCCTTCGTGACGGGGGAAATAAGGCCTCGGCTCTGAAGGACGCCATGGAAACGGTGCGGAAGCGCTACGCCCATCCTTATTATTGGGCCCCCTTCGTGCTGATTGGCAAGGTCTTCCCCGCCTGATTCCCGTCAAGCTTTTTTCTGCCCCCCCTATATTTTTTGGACGCCAACGTACCCTTATGAGTTGGTGGTCCAGAGGAACCCGGATAGCTCTCGTAAGGAAAGCACCGGAATCTGAGATTTGAGGGGGAGGGCGATGCGACATTTTTCGTTGGAAAAGTGGGCAGATTTTGCGCGGGACGTAGCTGGGCAGGATGAAAAAGCTGCCATGCAGAGACACTTAAGCGACGGATGTAAGGAATGCGCGAAGGAGCTTCGGGTGTGGCGGCGCGTACATCAGTTCGGTCAGCAGAAGCCGACTTATGAGGCGCCGGAGAGCGTTGTGCGGTCTATGAAGGCAATATACGCCGTTGAAGAAAAACCCAGGATTCGACGAACGAGGACGGCAATTGGCGAGTTGCTCTTCGATAGCTTCCGCAATCCGTTGCCGGCTGGAGTTCGGTCGATTTCGACCAGCTCAAGACAGTTGCTCTATGGCGCCGGAGACTACCGGGTCGATGTGCGACTCGAGCCTCGAGTGGATTCCGACAAGGTTTCGCTCGTTGGACAGGTCCTGAATTCGGCCGATCCGGAGAACGGCCTCGACGCGGTGCCGGTGGTTCTGCTCAAAGGCCACAAGGTGGTTGCCGAGTCGCTGACGAACCAATTCGGCGAATTTCATCTCGAATGTGATCTGGAGAGCAGTCTCCATTTGCGAGTCAGCCTCCCCGGCGAAACGGAGGTTCGCGTTCCTCTCGTCGAGCCCGCCGGTGAACCACCTGCCGGGAGTTCGGATCTTCTTGATTCCAAGGGAGTAAGAAAGCTGCTTCTACCGCGCAGTAAAAAACGTACTAGAAAGAAAGTTTGATGCAATATCCGCCGAAAATAGCCGTTTGTACCATTGAACGAAGTGGATCGTCCTGGCCAAACTACATCGGCCGGTACTTCCGAGGGTACACCGCTACTTCGGAGACCAACAAAAGGAGCAGTGCCAACCATGTGGCGTCGGACCTGGCTTTTCGTACTTCTCTTCGTTGTGGGGCTGTGGGGTCAGCCTGCTGCGGCCCAAGGGGGGTTATTGGGGGGCCTGCTTTCGAACGTCGGCGGAATATTGAACTCGCTCTCGGGCCAACCGCAGGGAGTGATCGTTCGCACCAACCTTGGCCTTTCCGGGTTGCAGAATGTTTGCCTGCTTAAGGGATGCACCGTCGTCGGCAGCCTAGACGGAAATGCCAACCAGGTTTTTCTGGTCAGGCCCGTTCAGGGACTCCTTCCAAACCTCCTTGCTGCCGTCCTGCGACTTGTGACAGGGATTCTCGGCGCTGAGGTAGACCAACTTCTCGCGATTCCTCCCAACCCAAACAGCCCAACGGCAACGACGCCGCCACCCGGCCTGTGGGATCGGTACCCCGTCAACTACTTTGGGACAACGGTGTGGGACGGCTATGCCGATCAACCTGCTGCTCGAATTGTGGAGGTCGCCGAGGCTCATGCCACCTTTCATGTGACCGGCTCAGGAATTGTCGCGGACATCGACACGGGAGTGGACCCGAATCACCCGGCACTTAAGGGCATCCTGCTCGCCGGGTATGACTTCACGCGCAACCAACCCGGCGGCTCGGAGATGAGGGACATTTCGCTGGCCTCGCCCCCGCCGTGTGATTCTTGCCCGGCCGCCTACGTGAATCAACACACTGCCGCGATGGTAGACCAACACACCGCGGCGATGGTGGACGGCACCGCTTATGCCGCGTTTGGCCACGGGACGATGGTGGCCGGCGTGATTCACCTGGTTGCCCCGACGGCGCACATCCTGCCGCTGAAGGCGTTTCATCCGGATGGGACCGGCAATCTCTCGGACATCATCCGCGCCGTTTACTACGCCGTGCAAAACCATGCGAACGTCATCAACATGAGTTTTGACCTGAGCACCAACTCCACCGAACTGACAAACGCGATCAACTATGCGGCGAGCCACAATGTGGTTAGCGTCGCCTCTTCGGGCAACGATGGAAAAGAGGAAGTAGTTTATCCGGCCGCTTTGCAGAAGGTGATGGGAGTCGCCTCGACGAACGACTTCGACCAGCGCTCGAGCTTCTCCAACTACGGAAACCAGGTCGTGTGGGTTGCAGCGCCGGGCGAGGCCATCATCACCACTTACCCGTTCGGCACGTATGCCGCCGGCTGGGGAACCTCGTTCAGCTCGCCGTTTGTGGCGGGCACCGCGTCTCTTCTTCTGGCTGTGCGGTCGAACTGCGGCCAGACCCAGGCAGCGTGGGCGATTTCTCATGCACACTGGATCGGCCCGAACATGGGTTACGGACGACTCGACATCGTCCGCGTGCTCGGGGCCCTGGAGTCAAGCCGGTAATAGCTAGCGAGTGGCCATGGCGATTGTCAGCATTCCTTTCACAGGCGCTTTCGAGTCTACTCCCCGAATCGGGCGAAGATCGGAAGCGCCTGCCTACCGCTTGGGCAATCCGGCAAAACTGTCGGAGCCGTGGTGCCCGGCTCCTTTGCAGGTAAAGGAGATCGAGGAGCAACTGCTCGCGCTGCGCAGCTCCCTCATTTGCGCGTTCAACCAACTCCTCGACCTGAAGGACCTTAATACCGGAGTGCACAGCACCCGGCTCGCGGAATGGGCGCTCCATGTCGCAGGAGAACTCGGATTGGACGAGGGCTGCTTGGCCGATATCGAAGTTGCCGCATTGCTGCACGACCTCGGTAAAGTGGGAATTCCGGATGCGATCCTCAACAAGCCTGGGCGCTTGACGCAAGTAGAGTACGACTTGATGAAAAAGCATCCGGAGTATGGCTGGGCGGTTCTGCGCCAGGTTCCCGGGATGGAGCGCGCGAGCTTGCTGATTCTTCATCACCACGAGAACTACGATGGCAGGGGCTACCCGGGCGGGCTCAAGGGCGACGAAATCCCGATCGGATCTCGCATCGTTTCCGTCATCGATGCCTTTGACGCGATGGTTTCCTCGCGGCCTTATCGCGAAGGATTGCCATTTGAAGAAGCGGTGCGACGGCTGCTGGCTTCGAGCGGAACGCAGTTTGATTCTACCGTCGTCGAAAGCTTCCTTCCCCTCGCGCGCGTGGAAATGTCGGCGGTACTCGCCGCTGTTGGCCCGAGCGTCTCGGCTTCTCTCTAGCTTCCTACCTGTCCTCTCACATACGTACCAACTGGTCCGCTGAAGCAATCTCTCCACAACCAAATCTTGTGTCTTGGCGCCAAGGCAGATTGATTCCGGAGTTCCAATCGAGGAGCAGCGCGCCAGTTGCGATCGATTGAGCGGCGAGGTGCCGAAAAAAACTTGACGATTTAAACTTCCAGGGCATACTTCAAGGCCAACGCGGGGAAGACTAATGCGTTAGGTTGTTAGGGACATTCAAGAGGACAACATGCTGCAAAGCAATTCGGCACGGGCTTTTCGCGTGGGCATCGCCGGCCCAGTAGGGTCCGGCAAGACCGCGCTCGTTGACGGGCTGAGCCGCCGGCTTTGGCCGAAGTACAACTTGGCGGTGGTGACGAACGACATCTACACCAAGGAGGACGCGGAGTTCCTGCTCCGCCAGGGCGTGCTTCCCGCCGAGCGCGTGCGGGGAGTTGAGACCGGTGCTTGCCCTCACTCCGCGATCCGCGAAGACGCGTCTATGAATTTGCAGGCGATCGCGGAGCTGGAGGACAGCCTGCCCGGGCTGCGGCTGATCTTTGTGGAAAGCGGCGGCGACAACCTTGCCGCGGCGTTCAGTCCGGAACTGGTGGATGTGTGGATCTACGTGATCGATGTGGCGGAAGGGGACAAAATCCCACGCAAGGGCGGGCCCGGAATCACGCGGTCGGACCTGCTCGTGATCAACAAGATTGATCTCGCCCCCTATGTCGGCGCGTCGCTCGAAGTGATGGACCGCGACTCACGAAAGATGCGGGGCGAGCGGCCGTTTCTCTTTACAAACCTGCGGGACCAGGTGGGGCTGGATCGCGTTGTCGGATGGCTCGAAGAAAAGCTGAACCTGCCGGCGGAGTCTCGTCACCAGCTCATCGACGCTCACGCTCCCTATTCAGGACATCGCCATGACCATGGGCACGAGCATGTGCACGACGACGGCTCCGAGCACGGTCACGCCCACGGGCATCATCAATAAGGAACGGTGCCCATGGAATCGGACCTAGCCCGCAGGGCCTCCTTATCCATCGCAGACCTTGCCGATCTGCGGCTCCTGCAACTGGCCGACAGCGCCTTTCCCATCGGCGGGCTCGCACATTCGTTTGGCCTGGAATCGCTCGTATCCGAAGGAATGCTCGCGACGGGTGACCTCCCGGGTTTCCTGCAGGGTTATCTCGAAGAAGCCGGAATGTTGGAAACGGTGTTCTGCAGGGGGGCGTTGCGGTTGATCAGCGTGGGTGAGGCGAAATTCTCGCTCGCTCGCTGGGTCGAAATCAATGACCGCTTGAGCGCGTTGAGGCCTGCGAGAGAAAGCCGGGCGGGGAGCGCGTCGCTGGGCCGAAATTTTCTTGTGGCCGTTCTCGGGCTCGGTGAATTTCCGCTTCTTCGCGAGGCGCTGCAAGCCTCGACACAATCGGCAAGCTTGGTCCACCACAGCACGGCGTTCGGTTTGGCGGGCGGCGTCCTGGCGCTTGACGAGGATCGCGCTGTCCTGGCCTACCTCCATCAATCGACTGCAAGCCTCGTTTCGGCCTGCCAGCGCCTGTTGCCCCTGGGGCAGAGCGAAGCGATGCGGATTCTTTGGAATCTCAAGCCGGCGATCATCGAGACGGCAAATCGCAGCGCCGCGTGCGCGCTCGATGACGCCTGCTGCTTCATGCCGCTGCTCGATTGGGGCGCCATGGAGCATCCGGCGCTTTCAACTCGCCTGTTCATCAGTTGAGGCTCTTCAGTGGAAACGACCACCTGCATCGCGGAAAACTTGCCCGGCACAACGCCGGTCGTCCGCCCGCCGAGCCGCCTCGAAGCCTCGCTCACACTCGATTTCGAGCTCGATAAGGCTACAAAACGCACGGTGCTTGCCGCCAGTCATCAGGAGCCTCCTCTCAAAGTCGTGCGGGCCTTCCCAGTGGACAACGGTGCGGCGCTGGTTCATCTCCACAACGTGTCCGGCGGCTTGTTGGGAGGAGATCGCCTTGCGCTCACCGTCCGAGTCGGCGCGGGCGCATGCGTGCAGATAACCACCACCGGCGCCACTCGCGTCTATCGCCCGCGCGAAGAAGCGCCGCCCACAATGCAGTCGAACGAAATCACTGTCGGCGAGAACGCGCTGCTCGAATACGTGCCCGATCCGATCATCCCGTTCGCGGGAGCTCGTTTCTCTCAGCGAACCGCCATTCAACTTGACCGGAGCGCCGGGCTGTTCTGGTGGGAAATCCTGGCGCCCGGGCGAGAGGCGCGCGGCGAAATCTTCGAGTATGAACGGCTGGAGATAAGGACGGATTTGCTGGCAACCGGTCGGCCCATCGCCGCGGAGCGCGCTCAACTCGAGCCGCGGAATCGCGCCCTTTCCTCTCTCGCGCGGCTTGGACCCTATCGCACCTGGGCCACTTTTTACATTTGCCGTGTGGGTCTCGACGCCAACGCTTGGCTAGCAGCAGAGCAGGATCTGCGCGAAGTCACAAGCAGCTTGACGCGGCCGGGGCGGACGCTCTGGGGAATCAGTGCGCTTGTGGCGCACGGATTGGCTATTCGCTGCGTATCGTTGCACGGACGCGACGTGCTACCGGGGCTTCGTGCGCTGTGGCGCGCGGCGAAACTCCGTTTGTTTGATCGTGACGCGGTGCCGCCGCGAAAAGTGAATTGAAGCGCTTCCGGCGACTGACCTCAAACGCGCCACGGAAATTTCACTTGGAGAGCCATCTTGCATTTAACCCCGCGTGAACAAGAAAAGCTGATGATTGCATTTGCCGCGGACCTCGCCCGGCGGCGACAGGCTCGCGGCCTGAAGCTTAACTACGTGGAAGCAGTCGCGATCCTTTCCGCGGAAGTGCTGGAAGCAGCCCGTGATGGGAAGAGCGTTGCCGAGATCATGAGCTTCGGAACGAAGATTCTCAAGCGCGAGCAGGTTATGGAAGGCGTCGCCGAAATGATTCACGAAGTTCAGGTGGAAGCAACCTTTCCGGACGGGACGAAGCTGGTCACAATTCACGATCCGATCAAATAGGGGCCGATAGCGGCAACGCGACGCTCTACCTCGAGAAAATCGCAAAGGAGAAAGCATGAAGCCGGGAGAGTACTTTCTGGATGAAGCTGGCGGACCCATTCAAGCCAATGTGGGACGCCGGACCGCACGCGTTCTGGTGAAGAACACGGGCGACCGGCCGATCCAGGTGGGCAGCCACTATCACTTCTTTGAAACGAACGCAGCTCTCGAGTTTGATCGCGTCGCGGCCTACGGAATGCGCCTGAACATCGCGGCCGGCACTGCCGTTCGCTTCGAGCCTGGGGAAGAAAAAGAAGTGGAAGTCACCGAGTTTGGAGGACGCCGCGTGATTCATGGCTTCAACGGACTGGTGGAAGGCGAGCTCGGCGCTTCGGGCGGACGCGAGCGAGCGCTCGGCCGAGCCCGAAAAGCAGGCTTTCGCTCGAGCGCAGAGGAGAAAGGCCGATGAGCCTCAACATCTCTCGCCGCATGTATGCCGATCTTTACGGTCCAACGAAAGGGGATCGGATTCGTCTGGCCGACACCGACCTCGTAATCGAAGTCGAGAAGGACTTCACGCACTACGGTGACGAGATTACTTTCGGCGGAGGGAAAGTGATCCGCGACGGGATGGGCCAGAGCAGCACCCAGACCAGCAGGGCCTTGCGGGGGTCTGAGCACGGTGCCCTCGATCTCGTCATCACGAACGCCGTAATCTTGGACCACTGGGGCATTGTGAAAGCTGATATCGGAATCAAGAATGGGCGCATCGTGAAGGTTGGCAAAGCCGGGAATCCCGACACGATGGATGGTGTTGACCCTGAGCTTGTCGTGGGCGCTGCGACAGAAGTGATCGCGGGAGAAAATTTGATCGTGACCCCGGGAGGCGTGGACAGCCATATCCACTTCATTTCCCCGCAACAAGTTTACGAAGCAATCTCCAACGGCACTACGACGATGATCGGCGGTGGAACAGGACCGGCCACTGGCACCGCAGCGACGACGTGCACTCCTGGGGCCTGGAATCTGGCGCGCATGTTGCAGGCGGCCGAAGCGTGGCCGATGAACTTCGGATTCCTGGGCAAAGGAAATGCGGCGACAGGAGCGCCGTTGGCTGAACAAATCGAAGCGGGCGCCAGCGGTCTGAAGCTGCACGAGGATTGGGGAACCACACCTGCTGCGATCGACGCCTGCCTAAGAGTTGCGGACGATTATGACGTCCAAGTTTCGATTCATACCGACACGATTAACGAGGCGGGGTTCCTGGAAGCAACGGTGGCAGCGATCAAGGGCCGAGCCATCCATACTTATCACACCGAAGGAGCGGGCGGAGGTCACGCTCCGGACATCATTCGGATCGCGTCGTATCCGAACATCCTACCGTCTTCGACCAATCCTACCCGGCCGTACACCGCGAACACGATTGCCGAGCATCTCGACATGCTCATGGTGTGCCATCACCTGAACCCGCAAGTGCCCGAAGATGTGGCCTTCGCCGAAAGCCGAATCCGTCCGGAAACGATTGCGGCGGAGGATATCCTGCACGACATGGGCGTGCTCAGCATGTTGTCGAGCGATTCGCAGGCGATGGGTCGTATCGGCGAGGTGGTCACTCGCACGTGGCAGACGGCGCACAAGATGAAAACGCAGCGGGGTCCGTTGCCACAGGATTCGAGCCGCAATGACAACTTCCGCGCCAAACGGTACGTCGCAAAGTATACGATCAACCCGGCCATCACTCATGGCATGGCGTCAGAGATCGGCTCGATCGAGCCCGGCAAATTGGCTGACCTCGTGTTATGGAAGCCGGCGTTTTTCGGAGCAAAGGCGGAAATGGTGATCAAAGGAGGATTCATCGCGTGGAGTGTGATGGGTGATCCGAACGCTTCGATTCCCACGCCGCAGCCCGTGCTTTATCGCCCGATGTTCGGCAGCTTCGGCGGGGCAACCGCAGCGACCAGCATCACGTTCCTGTCTCAGGCGTCTCTTTCGGCTGGGTTGCCGCAGAAGCTGGGGCTGAGGAAAATTATCGCGCCCGTGCGAAACTGCCGGGGTATCAGGAAAAAGGACATGATTCACAACGACGCGATGCCCAACATCGAAGTCGATCCGGAGACATACGAGGTGCGGGTCGACGGCCAACTGATCACTTGCGAACCGGCAAGCGTTCTGCCGTTGGCGCAGCGATATTTCTTGTTCTAATCCGTGTGAGGTGTTTAAGTTTCTCGTTCGCGAACTGCTCGCTAGGGTGCTGCTTGCACCGGAACGACGTTCGTTGCGGTGCTGGTGAACTCGAATCGCAGGATCCATTCACTCGCAACATCCCGGCCATCAACCGTTGGTGGCTGAAATTCCCAACGTTGCGCCGCTTGCAAGGCTCGATCGGCAAAAAACTTGCTGGGCCCGGGAGAATCAATGTCCGCTCCCACCACGTTGCCCGACGGATCGACATGAACTCGCACGCTGACCCTCACCGTGCCTTGAATGGTATCCCTCGATTTCTGGGAGACGTCCGGCAGGACTTGGTTAACGACTTCGCCCTGAACTCGATCGCCTGCGGGAGTTTTCGCCCGCGCCTCGGGAAGCGGGGGAGGCATTGAAGCAGCGTCACTTGGAACTTGCTTTTTATCACTGGTTCTCGGTGCGGAGTCTCCCGTTCGAGTCGGCTCTCTGTTCGGCTCGGGTACTGGCTGAACCTTTGGCTGGGCAGGCGCGTGTTCGACCGCGACGGCAGGGGTTCGCGGAGCCTCCGAGCCGCGGTTGAGTAGTCTCGGGCCTACAAGCAGCGCCGCCAGTGCAAGCCCGACGACGACCGTCAGAAGAATGTAACGCGACTTCGGGGACGCCTTTTGCGGTCTATCTGCGAACCCCTCTTGGTGCCGGGCAGTCGTCTGTGGCCTGGCAGTCGTCTGTATCTGGGGCGCGGGTGCGGGTGGAGTCGCTTGCAGCCGCATCGCGACGTCGGCAACGGTCCACCGGCGCTGAGGGTCTCGACGCAGACAGTGATGCGCGATGTCAACGAATGGCGCCGGCAATGTCTGCGGCAATACTGGATCGGCCTGTTCCGTCCCGTCCCAAACGGCCACGCACTGGGTCAGGGTCTCGACCAAGGTCATACCAAGCGACCAAATGTCCCCGGCCGGTGAATTCCCCGCGCTTGCGATCTCGGGTGGGTCATATACTCTCGGCTTGCGCGCATCGCCACACCACTCGCCTATCGGGCAGAGCGAGTCGCTGGAGATTTTCAATTGATCAGCGACAGCCATGATGTTGGCGGGTTTCATGCGACCGTGCGCGAAACCTCTGCCGTGAAGGTATGCAAGGGCGTCCAAGACGGGCTCGAGCATGTCGCGCGCCTCGGCTGGAGTGAGCGGCCGGAAGGGAAGAACTTGCGACAGGTTCTCGTCGGCATACTCCATTACGACATAGAGCAGCTCCATGCCACCCAGCCGGCAGCGCCCCATCTGAAAGAGGCGAATCAAGTGAGGATGTGACAGGTTCGCGGCTTGCGCCCACCGGGAGAGCTGGATCTGCGCGCTCCTCGAATCCGCCGGAATGAGTTTGATCGCGGCTTTTTCAGACTCGCGCGTACCGCCTTTCGTTAGGAACACGGCGCTGTCGTCGCAACCACCCAAGTAATGGCGCAGGAGGAATTCCCCATTGATCATTTGGCCTTCCCACTTTTTCCAGGCCTCGGTGATTATTGCTCCCACACCTGTCCGTTCACGGATGTCCATCACCATTGTGTCCGACCTCCTACACCGGGTACCACTTGAGAACGAGCGCCCTGGCGTCTGAACTAAGACCCAATTCAGGGTCTTTCGTTTGACAAGCGCCTGGCGGACCCGTAACTCGTCCGCAACACTTTAATTTTCTAGGCTGGGACTTTGCCGATTGCAAAAAGCGGCCTTTCCCATTTGCGAAAGCTTTTTGGAAAGGCCTTCGCTAATATAGTGATTCCATTCGCGTCAAAAAGTAAAGCGCTGATTGCTGGCGCCGTTATAAGCCTTGGCTCGTGGCTCGATTGATACCCAGTTGGACCAATCCGCGGCAGGTGATCTGACCTTCCCGGATGGCTCGATGGGCGTCGTCGATCGTCGCTTCCTGAAGATGAGAACGAAACTCCTGCGATTCCGCGGCTTCACTTACGGCCAGAATGGTGAGTACCAGGAAGTAGGCCCTATTTGCGATGTGCATAGTCGTCCGGAAATTCCAAGCCTAGTTGGCACTCTTGCTTGGCGAGGCAGAGAAGCAAAGTCCTAGTGACTGACCGGCGCTGTGCCCTCAGGTTTCAGTGGAGAACCAAAGTGTTGATCCGCTTGGGTACTTCTCCTACAGGGATGAGAGCTACTTCTTTCAGGGTTCTTGTGTCGATTGCCGACACCGACGCGGCGGCGGAGTTCGAAACATAGACAAGCTTTGCGTCTGGCGTGAACGTGATCCACTCCGGCACCGCCCCGGTAGGCGCCTGTCCCAGCGGGTGAACCTCGGGCAGTGCGGCATATCCGATCAGCTTCAGATCAGGCAGGGAGTATTCGAAAACGGCATTTGCCAAGGTGCTGTTGACCCAAAGCGATTTTCCATCCGGAGCAACCCCGATGCCGTGGGAGGGGGTGCCGACTCGTCCCTCGACGATTCCGAATCCGCCGGGTTGATCCGGCAGCTTGATCCTGGCCACTTCTGCGCGCTTCGCGAAATCCACCACCGCAAAGCCGTGAAAACCGGAAAGCTGAACGAAAATACGGCTCGTGGA
>JBARRP010000024.1:0-39002 GCA_049644285.1 Candidatus Acidiferrales bacterium
TCCTGCGCCCACACCAGATAGGGACCGAACTGTCTCGCGACGTTCTGAACCCAGCTCACGTACCGCTTTAATAGGCGAACAGCCTAACCCTTGGGACCTTCTACAGCCCCAGGATGCGATGAGCCGACATCGAGGTGCCAAACCTAAGCGTCGATGTGAACTCTTGGCTTAGATCAGCCTGTTATCCCCGGCGTACCTTTTATCCGTTGAGCGATGGCCCTTCCACGCAGAACCACCGGATCACTAGATCCCACTTTCGTGCCTGCTCGACCTGTGTGTCTCGCAGTCAACCTGGCTTATGCTCTTGCACTCCGCAGCGGGTTTCCAATCCGCTTGAGCCAAGCTTGGAGCGCCTCCGTTACCGTTTAGGAGGCGACCGCCCCAGTCAAACTACCCGTCTGGCCGTGTCCCCCAGCCCGTCAAGGGCTGCAGGTTAGAACGACAGAACGATCAGGGTGGTATTTCACCGTTGTCTCCCCCTCAGCCGAAACCGAGGGATCAAAGACTCCCACCTATCCTACGCAGGCCGTACCGTTAATCATGACCAGAGTGCAGTTAAGGTGCACGGGGTCTTTCCGTCTAGATGCGGGCATCCGGCGTCTTCACCGGAACCACAAATTCGCCGAGCCGCTCGCCAAGACAGTCGTTCGATCGGTACGCCATTCGTGCAGGTCGGAACTTACCCGACAAGGAATTTCGCTCGACATTGTTGCTCCTTCACCCAAAGTTCTGAGTGAAGTGAGGTGGACATTTCTGCCACCTTCTGCATGTCGCCATGCAGTCCGGACTATATCTTCTCCAGTTTTCCTGGAGTCTGGCGTGTAGTCTCTGAGGATTCTCGAAACCGTTGCCGGTTCCGAACCTTTCCTGCTGATTGTCTGCGCCCATCACTTTTTCACGAACAGATTTTGAAATGGTTATTTTCAAGCGTCTCTTCGTAGTGTGGGATACTCAGACTTTCCAGCATACAGCCAGATTTTACTAAGGCTAGCGAGTCTAACCTTAGGACCGTTATAGTTACGGCCGCCGTTCACCGGGGCTTCAGATCAGGCCTTCGTTATCTTGCGATAGCTAAGCCCTCCCTTTAACCTTCCGGCACCGGGCAGGCGTCACCCCCTATACGTCGTATTCGACTTAGCAGAGAGCTGTGTTTTTGTTAAACAGTCGCCGAACGCATTTCACTGCGGCCCCCTCGGGCTATAAACCCTAGCGGGGCACCCCTTCTTCCGAAGTTACGGGGCTAATGTGCCTAGTTCCTGAGCGAGCGTTCTCTCGAGCGCCTGTGGATATTCACCTCGTCTACCTGTGTCGGTTTGTGGTACGGGCGCCTGACGAACTCCTTAGAGGTTTTTCCTGGCAGCGTGAAATCAGAGACTTTGCGGCCGTGTGGCCTCGGTTCCGGTCTCACTGTTGAATGACCCCGTGGATTTTCCTGCGGGATCCAGCTTGCACCAGCCCATCGGGACGTCCGACACCCGACTCCCCTATCCTTCTGCGTCACCCCATCGTGATAACGTTCGTCAGGCGGGGCAGGAATGTTGACCTGCTGTCCATCAGCTACGCCTCTCGGCCTCACCTTAGGACCCGCCTAACCCTGAGCGGATTAACCTTCCTCAGGAAACCTTAGACTTTCGGCGACACGAGTTCTCATCGTGTTTATCGCTACTTATGCCGGCAGAGTCTCTTCCGTGGCGTTGAGTAGTCCTCTCGGTCTACCGTCAGACTCCACAGAATGCTCCCCTACCAAATCTAGAGGTTCGAGGTTAGAAGTTGGAGGTTGGAAAACCTAGCGCCAGACTTGGATCAGCTTGTTGATTCCCTTGCCGATCTCATCGTACTCCTTCTGAAGTCGTGTGCAAGTTTCCTTGTCGAGGTATCCCAGATCTGCAGCGAGGCTCAGTTCAACGCTGACCTCATTCGCAGATCCCATTGCAATTACCAGGAAGCGTTTGAAATCTTCTGCAGAACGCTTTCTGCCATAACCCTCGGCAATATTGATGGGAATTGAAGTTGCCGCGCGACGCAGTTGAGAACCCAACTCCCTTCGTTCAAAGGGCGGGAACTTCTGCGTGATCTTGTGAATCTCCAGCGCCAACTCATAACTGCGCTGAAAAACCCTCAAGTCACGGTAACTGGCGATGCGTTTCGCGGCTTCACTTTCCATCTAACCTCTAACCTCTCAATTCGAACCTCTAGAATTCCACAGCTTCGGTCGCAGGCTTGAGCCCCGTTGGATTGTCGGTGCGTGAACACTTGACCAGTGAGCTGTTACGCTTTCTTTAAAGGATGGCTGCTTCTAAGCCAACCTCCTGGCTGTCTGTGCGCTCACACGTCCTTTCCCACTTAGCCTGCAGTTCGGGACCTTAGCTGGCGGTCTGGGTTCTTTCCCTTTTGACCACGGAGCTTATCCCCCGTAGTCTCACTCCCGTGCTGTTGTCCACGGCATTCGGAGTTTGATTGGATTCGGTAACCTGGATGGGTCCCTAGTCCATTCAGTGCTCTACCACCGAGGCAAATCGCACAAGGCTGCCCCTAAAGGCATTTCGGGGAGAACGAGCTATCACGGAATTTGATTAGCCTTTCACCCCTACCCTCAGCTCATCCGAGCTGTTTTCAACCAACACCGGTTCGGTCCTCCAGCCGCGGTTAAGCGGCCTTCAACCTGGCCAAGGGTAGATCATCCCGCTTCGCGTCTATTCCCACAGACTGAACGCCCTATTCGGACTCGCTTTCGCTACGGCTCGCTTTCGCTTAGCCTTGCCTGGGAGAATAACTAGCCGGCTCATTAAGCAAGAGGCACGCCGTCAGGCCTTTGTCCGACCGAAGTCGGACCATAGCCCTCCGACTGCTTGTAAGCATACGGTTTCAGGTTCTATTTCACTCCCCTCGCAGGGGTGCTTTTCACCTTTCCCTCACGGTACTGGTTCACTATCGGTCGCCAACGAGTATTTAGCCTTGGAGAGTGGTCTCCCCAGCTTCCCACGGGATTTCTCGTGTCCCGTAGTACTCAGGATACCGCTTCGAGTCCGGCAAGCTTTCGGCTACAGGGCTATCACCTTCTTTGGCCCCGCTTTCCAGCAGGTTCACCTAGCCTCCGGATTGGTAACTCTACTCACGCGGTCCTACAACCCCCGGATGCAAGCACCCGGGTTTGGGCTGTTCCGATTTCGCTCGCCGCTACTTTCGGAATCTCGTTTGATTTCTGTTCCTCCAGGTACTGAGATGGTTCACTTCCCTGGGTTGACTCGCACCCGCCTATGGATTCAGCGGGCCGTACCCCGAGTTCATCGAGGTGGGTTTCCCCATTCGGACATCCCCGGATCAAAGCCTGCTTGCGGCTCCCCGAGGCTTTTCGCAGCTTGCCACGTCCTTCGTCGTCTGTTGGCGCCAAGGCATCCACCGTACGCCCTTAGTAGCTTGACCATAAAACTCACCCAGCACGTCGCCCCATCGCTGCGGCTCGAATTGAATCGAGACACAACACGGGACGGGTGCGCGTGAGTTCGCCTTACTTTGAATACTTCCACTCGCGCTACACTCGAGCAGAACTTGCGGTTTTTCCGAAGCGCGAACCTCGACGGTTCACGTTTCGGAATTGCCAGCTTCCTTCAGTTGTCAAAGAACTGCGATCCGGCTCACTTGCCGCCAGATCGTCTCCGCTCCAGGCGGAGCGCGGAGTTGGTTTGGAGCCTCGTCCGCGGAAAATAAAAAACCCGACGCCGAGCGCCGGGCATTTCCGTCCCTTGCCGATTGTCACGCGTCGGGAGGACGGACTTGCTCGAAACTCGACGTTTTTCTATCCGGTGTTCGTAACCAACCTCACCTCATCTAGAGGGGGAAGATTGCCGGCTCGGCCAGCCTCGCTGCGTAGGGAGACCCGCCGACATCAGGGAAGTATAGCAGTTCCTTGGGCTTCGTCAAGCCCTGTGGGGTTCTTTTTTGGCGGTGCCACTGTGAATTTCGCCCAATCCTGTGGAAAAGGCCCCTCCGGCGAGGTCCGGTGAAAGGAATCCTCAGGTCTGAAGAGCTGAGCTACAAACGACGGATTGGGCGAACGGCTTGGTGGTGCGACAATCAGGCCTTGGCGTGTTTGAAGAATTCGACTTGGCGGAGGCGCTTCTTAGCTTCTTCGAGTGTCTTGTAGGGCCCGCCCAGATTCTTCTTTCCGTTGGACGACAGGACCTTATAGCCGCCTTTCACTTTTTTGATCACGAGTACCTCCCTACTCGAGCGACCTCAGCCCGTTGTGCTAAACAAAACCCCCATGTCAGGGCCGGCAGAATTCACCGGCCCGGGACCCTTCGCCCGCTGTGGCGGGGTCAGGGCAAGCAATGAGCTATACAGCGATTTAGGGCGAGCGCGCACGGTGCGTCAATACAGGATGTCCTGCATATTGTGCGGCATGTTGTGATGTTTTCTCTCTCGATAGCCGCACGGCTAATTCATTGGCGGCAGCACGGCGAGTGCGGTAGCGTTATGGCGTGCTCGGAGGGACCAGGGCGATGCCGGAACAATTGAAGACCGTGTTGATCACCGGTGGGACAGATGGTCTTGGTAAGGCGACGGCGCTGCTGCTCGCGGAGAATGGCTATCGCGTGTTTGCTACCGGGCGGAACGCCGAGCGGCGCGAGGCGTTGAATTTTGAAGCCGTGCGGAGAGAGCTGCCCTTGGAAGCCGTCGAAATGGATGTCTGTGAAGACGACTCAGTGAACCGCGCCATTACAGAAATCGAGCATAAAGCCGGCCCCGTCGATGTACTGGTGAACAACGCTGGCGTCGCTTATATCGCGGCGATGGAGGAAATCACGGTCGCCGACCTGCGCAAGCAGTTTGAGACCAATTTCTTTGGAGTTGTCCGAGTAACGCAGCGCGTGCTGCCGCAGATGCGCGCGCGGCGACTTGGCCGCATTATCAACATGAGCTCCGTCTCCGGGATTACGGCCGTGCCGCTGTTCGGGCCCTATAGCAGCTCGAAATTTGCCCTGGAATCGATCAGCGATTCGTGGCGGCTCGAGCTGATCCTTTACGGCATCCCGGTTGTGCTGATCGAACCCGGATTCATCCCAAGCGGGATGGGGAAAGCGGCGGGCCAGCTTTCGGCCACTTACTATTCCGGCGCCAAGCGGAGTCCGTATGCAACCATCTACAGCCACTTCCTGGATCGGTGGAAGCAGAAAAGCAGCGGCGAGCAGCGCTACACGCCGGACGATTGCGCTCGGGTGATTTTGCGGGCGGTGCGGGCTAATCCTCCAAAGGCTCGGTATACGGTCACAAGCCCCGCGTGGTTCGCGAGCGTGTCGCGCCGTCTATTCAGCGACCGCGCACTTGATCGCTGGGTGGGGAAAAGATTTGGGATCACCGGGCCACTACCCCATTGACCGCAGACGGCTGGGTTGCTAATTTCCTGCGGCCGCGGAATCATGCGGCCCGGGGACTCTTGTAGATGCCGGCTACTATCAAGCCCAGCACGATGAGCTGAATCCCGCCCGCGATCATCCATTTCACCGCAAGCATGTACGGCACGCGATAGACGACGTATTCGCTGAGCGAGTACGGAATCACGCTAAAGAAGGTCATCAGGATGCCGTAGCGAATGCCTTGAGCCACCCATGGCTTGGCCTCGACGCCGCGCGTGTAGATGTAGGCGAACAGGATTGTGAAAAACAATTGCCCGATCCACATGATCCAGATCTTCTGCTGCATCTGGTCCATGGGACGCCAGGCTGTTGGGATCGCCTGGTAATCCTTCATCAGCCAGACGCTATGAATCAGGAAGTTGCTGCCCATCAGAACGACGTAGGCCACGATAATCGCCAGGACGAGTTTTTTCGTGTTCATCGACGCCTCCCGAACTCCCGGTGGTGGGGCTGATCGAAAACAGGGTGGGAACCGGCCGGAGACGCATGGGCGCTTCCGGCAGGCGCAGCGTAGCATCGTCGGTGCGGCCTTGCGAGAAGATTTTTGTGACGGGGGGCCTGTTAAGGCGATCTAGTGATTCGGCCCCTTCGGCTTCCCTCGGATGGGGCGATTTGCATTGCACCGCTATTGACCGGAGGCGTAAGCGCAAGTACGATGCGCGGCCAGTTGCACTCCCAGGGGTTCCCCCGGGCTCAATCGAGCCAACGAGGAGGCACGATGTTTTGCGCGAAATGCGGGGCTCAAGTAGCAGAGGGAGCAACCTTCTGTCCGGCGTGCGGGCAGCCCACTTCCGCCGGGCAGTCCTTCGGAGAGGAAATGCAGACGATTCCCGCGCGACAGCAGTCATACGCGGGATTCTGGCTGCGCTTCGTGGCCATCCTGATTGATTTCCTCATCTTGAGCGTGGCCATGGGCATCCCATACGGGATCTTCTTCGGAGGAATGCTATCGGCAACCCGCGGGATGTCTCCGCAAGACATGATGACCGGCGCGTTAGGAACGATTTTCTTGGTCGAAGCGATCGGGGTTTTGATTCAGTGGCTTTACTTCGCTCTGATGGAGAGCTCCTCATGGCAGGCCACTCTTGGTAAGAAAGCCCTTGGTCTGGAAGTGGTGGATCTGGAGGGGCGGCGCATATCCTTCGGCCGTGCCACGGGAAGATATTTTGCCAAGATCATTTCCGGCATGATATTGGGCATCGGGTACTTCATGGCGGGTTTCACCGAGAAAAAGCAGGCGCTGCACGACATGATCGCCGGTTGCCTCGTGATCAAGAAGCTGTAGCCAACAGAGTTCGAAGCAGCGAAGACAAGAATGGCGGGTTCGTCGGTAAAGGAGAACCGATGTATTGCGCAAAATGCGGGGCTCAAGTGGCGGAGGGAGTAGCTTTCTGCCCGGCGTGCGGGCAGCCCAGGAGCAGTCCCGTCGTGCCCGGTTACGCTGTGGCGGTACCGGGTCCTCAAGTTGCCTACGCTGGGTTTTGGCTGCGCTTTGTGGCTTACATCATTGACAGTTTCGTTCTCGGTATTCCGTTTACGGCGATCATTTTTATTCTGCTGGCCGCGACCGGAGCACTTGGAGCGTTGCAGCACATCCATCCGGGTGAACCTCCCGATGCGGCGGCCGCCTTATTTGGCTTCGGTGTAGTCGCGGCGCTTGTTGGAGTGGTTCTTTTGAGTATCGTGGGTGGCTGGCTTTACTTCGGATGGGCGGAGAGCTCTACCTGGCAAGCCACGTTGGGGAAGCGAGCCCTCGGACTTTACGTCACGGACATGAACGGGCAACGCTGCTCATTCGCACGCGCGTCTGGGCGCTTCTTCGCGAAGTTCATCACCGGCCTCATTCCCTTGGCGATCGGCTACATCATGGCTGGCTTCACGGCCAAAAAGCAGGCGCTGCACGACATGATTGCAAGCTGCCTCGTCCTTCGTAAAGCGTGACGCAGGCGAACGGCCACCGCGGGACGCGGCGTCTTGCCGTTCAGCTTGGGTTGGTATGTTGACGCCGCGAGTGCCGGCGGCTGTGTCGCGCGCTGCGGTGGCGAGGCTTGCGGTGACGCGGGCGAGCCGCGCCTTCGCGAACTTCCCGCGGATGTCCAGCCGTTGGCTGATCCGTCCGCGAACTTGGCGCGGGCGGCTGCATGTTCTGGGCGCGGCTCGGCGCTGCGCCGATGGCTCCCAGGAAGAAAATTCCCAGAGCCATAGCCGCGAGCACGATCCACTTCCTCGAGCTGCTTAACATAGGTCCCCCGGTTATCGACGACTGCTCAGAGGATCAAGGGTTGCGCTCCAGAGGAGCGTATGTCAAGAACGTCTTGCGATGCTGAGTATTCAATGGGAGAACAGGCCTCGAAGGGACGCCTCGCTTCGCTTACCCACTCGCTTCACGGCGCGCTGGGCTTGTTCAACCGTCCGAACTCGACTTGGATCTCTCCATATTCGGGCACTTTCACGTCCTTGCCGTGCCTTGTGAGTAGAAACAACGCTGCTGTTCCCAACCCGAAATAGCGCGCCGTCGTTGCCACACCAGCGTTACCGATTCCTGCGGCGACGGCACGGATGGGCGTTTCCGAAATATCATCCGCGACCTTGCCAAGCGCGTAGGCGTATCCGATATCGACGAGCGCCGCCTTCACGCCAGGCTTGCGTCCGCGCAGAGTTCCTTCTTCATCCAACGCGAACCGCGAACTGGAATCCGCTTCTGCCTCTGCCAATGTCGTCGAAACACGTGTGGCGTCTCCGTCCTGGGGCAAAATTCGGTCTATCTGGAGATGGAGAACGCCCGCGCGGCTGAGCATTCGCGGCGGCACGCGGCGCGTCACGCGCCCCTCGAGCAGGGTTCCTTCCGTGAAAACCTTTGCGCCTAAGGTGACCGGTTCCGCGAGGCGCGCCTGAAATACGTCGCCTTCGCGGCTTTTTGACGCGCTGATTGCCTTCAGCATGTACGCTCGCGCCCGTTTCTGAACTGGCCCCGGCTGAGCCGCGTTCGCTTCGGCGGTGGTGGAGATTTCTTGCGGGGCACGGACAGCGATGTCTTGATCGAATACCAGCAAGAGCGAGGGATGCGGCTTCGTTTTCGTCTTTTGCGCGGGCGCATTCGCCCGGTTCGTGGGTCCGTCGACCACTGTGGTCTTCGCCGCACGCAGCACAGAAACGCTGACCGGCATTTGGCAACCTTCGGGCGATGCGATGCTGGCCTGTTTGAGGTGGATTGAGTATTCCGCGGGTGTGCTGCTGTCGAATGGATCGAATGCGCGATAAATTGCGTGTCCGACCTTGGTGAGCATTCGTTCGCGCTGGCGCACTTTCTCGACCGATTCCACTTGCAAGCGCAGCGCGCGGCCCGCCGGAATCGCCATCTTGTCCCCGGAATACACGGGTTGCGCAATCCGCGCCTCGAGCCAAGCATTCGGCGCCAGGCGTGGAAGCTTGACCGCATCGGGCAGAACCGCTTTTAGAAACGTGCCGCGTGCAACAGTGACGCTTCCTTGGGGCGGCGAAGCTGTTGGCGACAAAGAGCCGGCATCCGGCGCTCGCGTCGCGGTGCACGTAGCCTCGCGTCCGTTCGCCTCGCTAACCGCCGCATTGCCGCCGGTTGCATCGCCGCTGCTCTGCGCCGCAGGCGCGGAGCTGGAAAGCAGGACCGCGAGAACGAAGATAAAGACACTCCTCACTGGCATCCGGTTGTCGGGTTTCATGCGCACTCCTCTGTCGTCGTGGTTGTTTTCGCAAAGCTGGCTAACGCGCCGTCTTTAGCCAGCCGCCTGTGTGGAAGAGGGACGGAGTCTTGCAGATTCGCCTTCCCTGGCTCAGCTTGGGCCGAATCTGCCAGCTCCGCTTCGTGCTTTTGCCGCTCGACAGCGTGCTATTGCCTGCTGCCGGAATTGGCTGTTCAGGTGCCCTGTGCTGTCCGCAGCGGCAGGGCTTGTTTCCACTGTTTCAGCAGAACCTCACGATTCCGCCGCAGGTCGAGTCCGCTCCGGGCAGCGGGATAAGGGCGATCCTCGCCCATGATCCCTCTCCACAGAAGCTGATTATAGCGGACGGCGTCCAATCGGTCTTCTACGCTGAAGTCGAAGCCCTCGGTCTGTTCCGCCCACCAGGCGGCGTCATGCAGCGGCTTGGAATATATCACCACAAGAGCTTTGTCCGCCGCCGGCTGGACGTTCTTTGCGCTCACCGGCAGCGGAAGAGTCGTGCTCGTCTTCAGGATTTCGGGAATGATGGTGTTGAAGGTCCACTTCGAGGCTCGCGTCCCGAAGCAATCGGCCATCGGCTCCGCATCGGCATCGTTCAAGCCGAGGTGCTCGATGCCGAGGATATCCACGATGGTGCTGATGACGCTCACGGTGGTGAACTTCTTCGAGATGACGGCGCCCTGCTTTACGTAAGGTCCGGCGATCAAGAGGATACTGCGATGGGCATCGACGTGGTCAGGTCCGTCTTGCGCGTCGTCCTCCAGCACAAAGATGAGCGTGCTGTCTTTGTAGCGGGCGCTGTGGGAGACAGCTTCGAAGCGCCTTGAGGACTGGGTCGTCGTGATCAACCCGGCCTTGGTGAGTTGCCACACATACTGGTTGGCTGCATTGCAGGCGTTTTCCGCGCCGGGACCTACGCCGTGGCCGATGGCGAGGGAACCTTTGTCGCGGCAGTTCTGCGGGTTGGGGCCGGCATTGCTTTTGCCATTGACGACGTAGAGCGTGGAGCCATCGGAGCTGACGCTCACGGAATTGGGATACCAGCCGGTGGGAATCACGCCGATCACTTTGGTTTCTCCCGCGCCGTTGCCGAGGCGGATCACCGCGAGGGAGTTGGCGCCGCCATTGGTGACGTAGAGTGTGGTTTCGTCCTGGGAGAGCGCCAAGCTGTTGGGGCTGCTTCCCTTAAAACCGTGGCGGTTGTCGAAAACCGACGGCGGAGCGGTGGTGTTGATTTCCTCGAGGACATTGAGGGAGCCGGCGCCGATGACGGCTACCGCGTCACTGCTTCCTTCCGCGACGTAGAGGCGAGTTTGCTTCTTATTGAGAATCAAGCGAATCGGCTGACCTTTAAGTGGAATCCGGTTACTCACGAAGGGGGTGGGCGTGGAGATATCGACGACCACGACTTCGCGGTCGCGCTCGCTGGTGACGAACGCGGTCGAGTTGCCCCGAATCGCGACCCAGAACGGAAATTCGCCGCCGGGAAGGCCGTTGAGAGGACGCAGGTCAAGTTCCGTGGTTTTCGTACGGCTGGGAACGTCGATCACGCTGATGGAATCGTGTTCGTAGTTGGCGATGACGAGCTTTTTGCCATCGGCTGTCACCCCAATTCCCGCCGCAGCGGGCAAGATTCCTCCCAAGGCGATGAGAGGAGAATGGCCCAGAGAGATCGGGCTCTTCGCGTCTTCTGCCCATCCGGTCTGCCCACTCACGAAGACGTGCACGGTGTCGTCCGGTCCGCCGGAAACGTAGAACTCACGGCCGTTTGGGTTCCAGGCGAGGCCGTCGAAGGCGTTGGGAACTTGCAGAACTTGAGTTTTGAGAGGAGTCGAGCCGGAAATGTCGTATACAAAGACGACTCCGCAGGATTGGCGCTGCCTTCGTTGGGGCCGGAGGTGAAATTCTGGCTGTTGTAGCCGCTCGTGAGAATGAGAAGTGTTTTTCCGTCAGGGCTCACCGCCGTTGTCACGGCTTGGCCAACAACGAAGCTCGGGTCAAAAGGCAGATCGGGATTCAGCGGTTGAAAAACGGAACCTTTCGCCGCGTTCGGCGTGATGTGAACTCCGGTAGGGATGAACTCTCCGGTTTGCAAATGGTCATCGTCGCCAGCATTGGCCAGCGAGTGTTTGCCCAAGGGTAGAAGAGTCAGGAGAAGCAGAATTGACACACCAATACCTGCATGCAGACGAAAAGCCTTCATGTGTTTCCTCCTCGAATTTTTGGAAGGTTCACCTGAACCGCAGGCGTTCGGCCGTCAGGGACGGACAGCTCGGCTGCCGAGCGCAAGGACTGTAGCCGCGCCATATTTCGGGAGTTTCGATTGGGTGTTAAGCCTCGGTAAATTCCGGGAGGAATAGCGGAGCGTGTGAACCGCGATGCGATGGTGAGGCAGGAGCGATGATTTCAGTGTGGCAGGACCACGGCCGGAGTCGAGCGCTCAGGGATTTCAAATGGAACTACGCCGGGTGTGTGTGGCTACACGCCCCAGCCGTAGTGCTCGGTTTGCAGGAGCGATTCGTTCATCTCGCGACGAATGCGTTCGACCATCTTGGCGCAGCCGATGACGCTGCTGCTCGGGTCGGCAATGTCTGCGGTGCGATAGCCATGTTCGAGGACCCGGTCGACCGCCGATTCGATCCATTCCGCTTCGACTGCGAGACCGAACGATTCGCGCAGCATCATGCTGACGCAGAAAATGGCGCCGAGCGGATTGGCCGCGTCCTGGCCGGCCAGCGTGGGCGCGGAGCCGTGGATTGGCTCGTAGAGCGCCGCCTGCCCGGAATCCCCGCGGCTCATCGAGGGGATGAGTCCGATCGAGCCTGCCAGCGCGGCCGCTTCGTCGCTCAAGATGTCGCCGAAGAGATTGTCCGTGACGATGACGTCAAACTGCTCGGGACGCAGCACCAGCTGCATTGCGGCGTTGTCGACGTATTGATGTTCGAGCGTCACGCCCGGAAATTCCGCGGCGATGCGATTGACCGTTTTGCGCCAGAGAGCTGACGTGGCCAGTACATTGGCTTTGTCCACACTGACGAGCCGGCGATGGCGCGCCGAGGCGCGCCCGAAGGCGAAGCGGACAACTCGCTCGATCTCTGCGGTACTGTAGCAGGCGGCATCCGTCGCGATTTCGCTTCCGTTCTGGCCGCGAAGTTCGTGTTCCCCGAAGTAGATGCCCCCGGCAAGCTCGCGCACAATCTCAAAATCGCAGTGCTTCGCGCGCTCGGGCCGCAAGGGAGAGATTCCCCGAAGCGGCTCCCGCAGACGGGTGGGGCGCAGATTGATGTAGAGGCCTAGTTCGCGGCGCAATGCGAGCAGGCCGCTTTCGGGACGTCGCGCGAGCGGCAGCGAATCCCACTTTGGCCCGCCGATGGCTCCCAGAAGAATGGCATCAGCCGACCGGCAGCCTTCCAGTGTTTCCGGGGGAAGCGGAGTTCCGCAGCGATCGATGCCATTGCCGCCGAAGGACAATTCGCGAAGCTGGAACTCGTGGCCAAAAGTTTCCGCGCAGTCGTCCAGCAGACGGGAGGAGGCGGCGATGACCTCGGGCCCAATGCCGTCTCCCGGAAGTATTGCGATCGTTTTCTGAATGCCTGCCACGGCCGATTCCCCTCTAACCCCGGATCATCCTAATTGGGCACTGCTGTGCCTCGTCCCGCCACAACCGCAGCCTCTCCGCGGCGGATTTGATGAATGAAAGTAAGTAGATCGCGATCCGTTACCTCTTTGACTTCATCGGCGCGAGCCATCGCCGCGCGGTAGCAGAGGTTTACCTCTTCAGCAGTCGCCGAGTAACCGAGCTCTTCAAGGCGTGCGCGCAGGGCATTCCGTCCGGAATGTTTTCCCAGGACGAGGCGGCGAGCGGGTACTCCGACCGCTTCAGGCGGAAGAATCTCGTAGGTGAGCGGATTTTTCAGGATTCCATCCTGGTGGATCCCGGCTTCATGAGCGAACGCGTTGGCGCCAACAACGGCCTTATTCGGCGGCACCGCCACACCGGTGATGGTCGAAAGCAACCGGCTGGTGGGATAGATTTTCTCGAGCCGCACATTCGTGCGGGCGCCAAAATGCGACTGGCGGACGCTCAGGGCGGCCACAATCTCTTCGAGCGAGGCGTTCCCCGCCCGCTCTCCGATCCCGTTCATCGTGCATTCCAGTTGGCGCGCGCCGCTGGCGACGGCGGCGAGGGAGTTGGCTACCCCGAGACCCAGGTCATTGTGGCAATGGGCGCTCCAAGTGATTCCCAGGGGATCGCCAAGACGTTCGCGAATCGTGCGGAACATCGCCGCGTATTCTTCCGGCGTGGCGTAGCCCACCGTGTCGGGCAAGTTCACGATCTTAGCTCCGGCGGCGATGGCAGCCGCCACGACATCGGTGAGGTAGTCGATATCGGTACGGCTGGCATCTTCGGCGGAGAACTCGACTTCGGGGCAGTGCTTCCGGCCGTAATCAACCATTTGCGCGATCTGTTCGAGGGCTTCCGGGCGCGTGAGTCGCAGCTTGTGCTTCAGATGCAGGTCGGAGGTGGCTAAGAACACATGAAGGCGCGGCTGGGCAGCGGGCTCGAGAGAGTAGAGCGCGGCGTCAATGTCTTCTTTACGGGCTCGGGCGAGGGCGGCGACGCGGCAGTTCTTGATTTCAGAGGCAACGGCGCGCACGGAGTCGCGGTCGCCGGCGGAGGCGATCGGGAAACCGGCTTCGATGATGTCCACGCCGAGGTCTTCGAGCTGGCGCGCCATCCGCAACTTTTCGTCGCGATTCATCGAGAAGCCCGGCGACTGCTCGCCATCGCGCAGGGTCGTATCGAAAATGCGCACGATCTCCATTCCACCTCCTGGGTGGCAGAAACTAGTGAATCGCGCCGAGGGAGGGCGGGTCAAATTTATAGTTTTTAGGCAGTGCATAAGGTAGAGTTATGCGCGAAATCCGGGGGTTTGTGATGGATCTGGCGAGCCTGGAAGTGTTCCTGACAGTGGCGCAGCAACGCAGCTTTTCGCGCGCGGCGGAAAAGCTCTACCGCACCCAGCCGGCAGTGAGCATCTCCGTCCGCAAGCTCGAGGATTGGGTGGGCCAGCCGTTGTTTGTCCGCGGCTCGCGGGCGGGACAGTTGACCGAAGTCGGCTTGTTGCTCCGCGAATACGCCGAACGGATGCTCAACCTCCGGGAGGAAATCCGGAAAGGGGTCGAGGACCTCCAGAACCTGCGTCGCGGGCGGCTCTCGCTCGGGGTCAACGAGAGCTCCATCCATGCCCTTTTGCCGGTGCTGGCGCGCTATCGAAAGCTCTACCCGGAAATCCGAGTGGCAATCCATCGCGTGTTTTCACGCGAGATCCCCGGCGAGGTCCTGAATTACCGGCTCGATCTCGGCGTGGTGTCGTTTCGTCCGATGGACCCGAGTCTCGCGGCGGTCGAAGTTTTCCGCGATGAATTGACGTTTGTGGTTCATCCGCGCCATCGCCTGGCCAAACGCCGGAAAATCGACATTTCCGAACTCGGCAAAGAAACCTTCATCGCCCATATCGTCGAATCGCCCTACCGCAATCGAGTGATGCAGATGTTCGCGCGGCATCACGTTCCCCTGAACATGGAAGTCGAGCTGCCCACGATCGAGAGCATCAAGCGGTTCGTGCGGATGGAGATGGGAGTGGCCATCGTGCCTCGCATGTGCGTGCGGATGGAAGTCGAACAGGGCGAACTGGTCGAAGTCAAAATCCGGGAGATGCATCTGCCGCGACATTTGTTCTTGCTTTATCGTCGCGATCGCACGCTCTCCCACGCCGCCCGCGCTTTGATGCGCCTGCTGCGGGAATAGTGTTCAGCTGTCAGCCTTCAGCACCCGACCTCCGGCCAGAGGACTGGTGAGTGAAAGAGCTGGCTGGTCATGCGTGGGGTCTTGAGGGACGAAGGAGCGGGATGATTTCTCGCTTGTTGCGCCGATATAGGCGGAAATCGCGCTCGTCCACCGTAATGACTACATGACGGGGATAGAGCTCGCTCATGCGGATGATGCAGAGATCGGCGAGGTCAGCTTGCCGGTCTTCGTAGCGCCGGGCGAGATCCTTCAGGTGCTCGAGGTGCCGGGAACAGTCGAACGCCAGCCGCACCAGGCCGTCCTCGACGAGAGAAAGCACGTATGAGGTGGAAGCCAGATGAAAGGCAGCTTCCGCAAGAACGGGCTCGCACGTCAGAAGTGGTTCTCGGATTCCACGGGCGAGCTCGCAAGCCCACCCATGATGTTGATCGTTGCGATTCCCGAATGCGACAAGGAAGCCAGTGTCGGCGATGCCCTTCATCGTCTGGAGAAGCCTTTACGGGAAGACAGGTCGGGAGGGCCGCTGATCTTGCCGGCGTGCCGGAGGAATCGTTGGGCGCCATCTTCTTGCCGGACTCGTTCCAACTGCTGACGAATGAAGCGGCCAGCGGGTAGGCCCGTGCGGCGGGCCGTTTCCTTGAGCCAGTCGGCCAATTCCTCTGTAAGACGAATTGTAAATGTGCGACTCACAAGCACAGATCGTCACACAAGTTACTGTCAATCGGGCCGCCTGAGCTGAATGCCGTGACCTGCTGCGGCAATAGTGTTCAGCCGTCGGCGTTCAGCTTTCAGCGACCAGCCTTCAGTGATGGCGCGCGGACTCAACGGCATTCGTGGTGCCTCCGGGGCGTATGGCTATACGCCCCTACAGGTTGCGACACGATCGGACTTAAGCGGTCGGCTTTGTCTCTGGGGCGAGCTGTTTCAAGTTACCGGCTGGCGAGGTCGTCAAGGGCGGCGGCGATGCGGCTGAGACCTTCGCGGACCATTTCGGTTTCGCCGCCAACGCCGAGACGGAAGTGTTCGGGCGCATCGAAGAAGCGGCCGGGCACGACCGCGGTTTCATATTTTTCGTGGAGAAGCTGGCAGAAAGCGTCGCCATGACCGCGAGTGAGCTGGGGAAAGATGATGGGTCCCGCTTCCGGCCGGATCGCGAATAAGTCGTCTCGAGAATCGAGAAATTTCTTGAGCAGGACGCGATTCTCTGCCACCAATCGCTTCGCTTCGGCGCTGATCGTGTGAAGGTGATCGAGCGCGATGACGCTTAGCCGCTCGGCGGCATGCGCCGCACTGACGCCGAAAAGGTCGTTGAGGTGCCACATTCGCTCGGCAAGCGCCGGTGCGGCAAGCACCCAGCCGCAGCGCAGCCCGGATAGTCCATAGGCTTTGGTGAGGCTGTTCGTCGCGATGAAATTCGGGCCCAGGTGAAAGGCCGAGCGCGCGGCGGGGTCATAGCAGGCTTCGAGGTACACTTCATCCACAAGAACGTGTGCGCCAAGGCTGCGGGCGATTTCGCCAATCAACTTGAGGGTCGAGTCCGGGGCGCGCACGCCGCTGGGGTTGTGGAGATTCGTGAGCACCAGCACGCGCGTGCGCGGTGTGATGACGCGCTCGATTTCCCGCGGGTCCAACTGGAAGCCGGCATCAAAGCGCCGCGGGAAGCGCCGGATCTGTGCGCCGAGATAGCGCGCCACCGTGAGCAGCGGCTCGTACGTCGGCTCTTCGATCAGCACTTCATCGCTGGGCTCGAGGAGCGCGGCAAGCGCCAAATGGTTGGCCATCGATGTGCCGGTCGCCGCGACGACGTTCTCGACCTGAACGCCGCACTTCGTTGCCAGGCTCTTCTGGAGCGCTTCGTAGCCATAGCCGCCGGGGCCGGTGATTTCGAGGTCTTCGATTTTGACGGGGAGTTTCGCGAGGGGGAAGCTGCGGACGTCGCTGCGCGCCAGGTTGAATTTCGCCTCGGAGCGCTGCTTCGCCCACTCTATGAAGGGTGACCGGATTTCGCGTCGTTGTGGGCTCATCGGGCCTTAGCCCCCACGGGTTCTATGTCCTCGGCGGCGCCACAGGAAGTAGACAGGAATCCCGGCGAGAAGGATACACACCCCCACAAGTGCGTTGCCCTGGAAGTTATAAATTGTGATTGCGACCACCAACCAAGAGATGCCGACAAACACTCCCGTCGTGACTGGGTGCCCGGGAACACGATACGCCACCGCTTCGCGCGACTCAACAGCGCCGCCTTTCGCGGCGCGCCGGCGAAGGACGAAGAGGCAACTGGCCGTCAGCCCGAAAAAAACCCAGTCGAGCGTGACCACGTAGCTCACAATCTGTTCGTACGTGCCTGAAAGAGCCACCGCGATAGCAATTGCCCCCTGCAGCGCAATCGCCATCACCGGCACGCGTGTCCGCGGGTGAACCGAGGCGACGCTGCGGAAGAAGATCCCGTCCCGCGCCATTGCGAAATAGACGCGAGGATAGGTGAGCATCGCCTGGCACAGGAAGCCCAGCGTCGAAAGGGTCACACCCACGCCCATCAACGCTGCGCCGCGTTCGCCCAGGGCCCGCCGCATCATTTCCGACGCCGGCGTCCGCGTCTCTGCCAGGCCGCTTGTTCCAAGTGCCGCGAGATATATGTAGTTCACCGTGAGATACAGCACGAGAACGCCAGTAACTCCGAGAAGCAGGCTCCGAGGCAAATTCTTCCGCGGGTCGCGCACTTCCCCGGCAATGAAGTTGGCTGTTTGCCAGCCGCCATAACTGAAGAGCACGGGAACGAGGGCGGCGCCCATCGCGGTGGTCACGTGGAGGGTCCCGCGGCGATCAAGCGGCGGCTTCCAAGCAACCTGCGGAGCCGCGTGCGACGCGAATACGAACCAGGCCCCGCAGACGATCAGGCCGGCAATCACGCCAATCTTGAGCACCATGAGCGCGCTCTGCACTCCGCTTCCGGCGCGAACCCCAAGGCAATTGATGAACGTGAGCGCTGCGAGCGCGGCAGTGGCGACAATCGCATCGCTCGAGTGAACTCGCGTGAGCGCAAGAAAATACTTTGCGAACGTGACCGCGACAGCCGCTGTTCCGCCAGCGTTCGTTACCAGGAGCAGCGCCCAGCCGTAGAGAAATGCCAGCGCCGGATGAAAGGCCTCGCGAATGTACGCATATTGGCCGCCAACCAACGGCAGACGCGCCGCCAGTTCTGCCCAGATGAGCGCGCCGAGAATCGCCATCGCCCCGCCGAGCGCCCAGGCGCCGAGGATCATTACCGGAGTGCGCACCTCGCGGGCGACGATCGAGGGATTGATGAAGATGCCCGAGCCCACGATGCCGCCCATCACCACCATCGTCGTGTCGAACAGGCCGAGCCGCGCCACCAGATCGGGACGAGCTTGCAATGCTTCAGGGGCTGATGGGTCAGAGCTTGAGGACTGGTTCACGCGAGTTCGAGAAGTCGCGGTGTCGCCGCGACTCTATCACTCGGTGCGTCAAATGCGTAGCGGTGGCTGGGGAACCCGCGGAAGGAAAACTCCTTCTGGCCGGGCTGCGTTGACGCTGCCGGATGCGTCGCCTAGAATGAAAATTGGCCGCAATCGCGTGCAGGCGAACGGCGACGCATCGTCATGTTCGAAAACCTAACCGAGAAACTCCAACGCGTATTCAAGAACCTCCGCGGCCAGGGAAAGCTCACGGAGGAGCACCTCGACGCTGCTTTGGGTCAAATTCGCGAGGCGCTTCTTGACGGCGACGTCAACCTCGGTGTCGTCGATGAGATCATCGGGCACATCAAACAAAAGGCGCTCGGCGCTGAAGTGCTTCTCCAACTTGCCCCCGATCAGCAGGTAGTGAAAATCGTGCGTGACGAACTGGGCGATCTGCTCGGTCGTGAAGCGAAACCGCAATATTCTTCGCGGCCGCCTTCCGTCTGGCTGATGGTCGGCCTGCAAGGCTCGGGCAAGACGACCAGCACAGGCAAGCTCGCAAAGTGGCTGGGCGGGCATGGACATCGGCCGCTCGTGGTCTCAACCGACGTCTATCGGCCCGCGGCGCGCGAACAGCTAGCCCAGGTGGCCAAAGCAATTGGCGTCCCCTGCTGGCCGGGCGAGGGGACAAACAAGCCTCCGGAAATTGTTCGCGGCGCGCTGCGTGAGGCCAAGCTGTCCGCCTATGACGTCATTCTGGTGGACACGGCCGGGCGTCTCCACATTGACGATGAGCTGATGGCGGAACTTGCGGAGCTGAAGCGAGAGCTTTCGCCCGCCGAAATTCTTTTCGTCGCCGACGCCATGATCGGGCAGGACGCGGTGCGCTCGGCCGGAGAATTCCACAAGCGGCTCGGGATTACCGGCGTGGTGCTGACGAAGCTTGACGGCGACGCGCGTGGCGGCGCGACGCTTTCGATTCGTAAAGTGACCGGCGCGCCGGTGAAATTTGTCGGCGTTGGCGAGAAATACGACGCGCTTGAGCCTTTCTATCCCGACCGGATTGTGTCGCGGATCCTCGGCATGGGCGACGTGTTGACGCTCATTGAGAAAGCCGAAAAGACGATTGACGAGAAGAAGGCGCGCGAGCTTCAGCGGAAACTCCGTGACGACGATTTTACCCTGGAGGATTTTCGCGACCAGTTGCGCCAGCTTCGGAAAATGGGCTCACTCGAACAATTAATGGGCATGCTTCCGAAGATCGGGCCGTTTGCGAAACTCCCGAAAGATGCCCAGGTGGACGAAAAGCGATTAAAGTCGGTCGAAGCCATTATTAATTCGATGACCGCGGCCGAGCGCGCTGACCACAACTTGATCGACGGCAAACGCCGCAAACGAATCGCGCGCGGCAGCGGCACCAGCGTCCAGGAAGTCAACCAGGTGTTGAAGCAATATGCGGACATGCGGCGGATGCTCAAGCAATACGGAAAAGCAGCGTTCGGCAAGATGCGCGGGATTGGCAAGCTGGCCGGGCTGTCTTGAGCGGGAAAAATCTGCTGCCGAGCCCCTACGGACGATGTTCCTTTATACGTTAGTCTTCTCGCGCGCGCCGTAATTGTTGCTAGGGGATCGACCGGTCATTCGCTATAATGATTGTTTCGACTTGGGAGGATTCTCACAGTGTTAGCGATCCGGTTAGCTCGCATCGGCAAGAAGAAGAACCCGTTCTACCGCGTGGTCGTGACCGAAAAGACGCGGCCTCGCAACGGCCGGTTCGTCGAAATCGTGGGCACGTACGACCCATTGAAGAAGCCCGCGGAAATCAAGCTTGACGCCGAGCGCATCAAGTATTGGCTTGGCTGCGGCGCCCAGCCCAGCGACACCGTCCGGAGTTTCCTTCGCAACCAAAAGATTGCCTGAAGCGTCTAATCCTCAGCGAGTCATCCTGGCAGCTCCCACCCAAGCCCCAGTGAATGTGCGCGCTGAGTCCGGCGAGTTCGGGAGGAAACGCGATGAAAGCTCTTGTGGAAGATATCGCGAAGGCGCTTGTGGATCATCCTGATCAAGTTGCAGTGCGTTCGGTCGAGGGAGAACAGGTTACGGTGCTGGAGCTTCGAGTCCATCCCGAAGACCTGGGCAAAGTCATCGGCAGGCAGGGCCGCACGGCGAAATCCATCCGCACGATTTTGGGTGCGGCTGGGATGAAGTTGAAAAAGCGGTTTACGCTGGAAATCCTCGAGTAGTGGATTCCGAAAATTCGGACTACGTGACTTTAGCCAGGATTGTCCGCCCGCACGGACGGCGCGGCGAAGTTGCCGCGGAAATTCTCACCGATTTTTCCGAGCGGCTCACGAAAGTCTCCGCTGTGGAATTATGGGATGGGAAGTCTGCGCGGCGGCGCGTCGCCGTTCGCTCGTGTTGGCTGAGCCGCAGCCGCGGTGGCCAGGCGATTTTCAGTTTCGCAGGCTCGAATTCGATAAGCGATGCGGAACGGCTGGTCGGCTTCGAGGTGCAGATCCCGATCACGGAACGGGTTGTTCTGCCTCAGGGACGCTACTACATCACCGATCTCATCGGTTGCGAGATTTGGGAGCGGGGCGCGGCGCGGCTCGGCAAGGTTCGGGATGTTCAGTTGACCGGCGAAGAAGTCGCCGGCACGCCAATTCTGTTCGTGGATTCGCCGTTTGGTGAGTTGCTGATTCCGCTGGCTGAAGAAATTTGTGTGGTGATTGACGTTGCCGCACAGCGCATCGAAGTTGTCCTTCCCGAAGGCCTTCGCGAGTTAAACCGGGAATAGATTGCAAAGGTACCCTCCTCCTGGCTTTTGGGAAGCTCAGGGTCGTCCTGAGCCTTGTCGAAGGATCCCACCGCGAGAGGTGTAGTCCGCCGTTGACTAGACCTGAGGTGTTAGCAGTCGGTAGCTCGGACCTCGCACGTGCAAAAATCTGGTTTGGGTGAAACGAAGCCGCAGTAAACTCCCTTCGCATGCAAGACTCCGTTCGACTGCCGGCGTTTGCGAAGATCAACCTTTGCCTGCACATCCTCGGCCGTCGGCCCGACGGCTATCACGAACTCCGCACTGTGTTCCAGACGATCTCGCTCCACGACACGCTGGAAATCGAGCGCACGGGCCAGCACGGCATCCTGCTTGAAACCACCGATCCAGCGCTGCCCTCTGGCCCCGAAAATCTGGTGTGGCGCGCCATCGACGCCATGCGACGCGAACTCGACATCTCAGGGGGGATCCACGCCAAACTTAATAAGCGCATTCCGGTCGCGCGGGGCTTGGGCGGCGGATCGAGTGACGCGGCCGCCGCGATTGCAGGGATGTTGCTCCTCAGCGGAGAACGCCTGCCCTTGGCGCGAGCGATTGAGATCGCTTCCAGCCTCGGAGCCGACGTGCCTTTCTTCCTTTTTGGGGGCCGGGCGCTGGGCATTAATCGCGGCGATGAAATCTACCCCCTGCCCGACCGCCAAAAACAGAGCGTGGTTGTTGTGTCCCCGCATGACATCGGTGTGAGCACACGCCAGGCCTACGGCTGGGCTTCTTCTGAATTGACAAAAGATGCTGACCCCTCTAAACTTTGGGGTTTCTGCGCTCTGTGCTGGAGCCGGCAGGGTAGCGGCGTCTCAAATGACTTTGAAGCGCCGGTCTTCCGCCGACATCCGCGCCTGGCAACCATCCGGCGCCGATTGCTCCAGCGAGGAGCTGCGGAAGCCGCGCTGGCGGGTAGCGGGTCGGCGGTGTTCGGATTATTCCGGAGCCCAGCGCAGGCGCGCCGAGCCGCCCACGCATTCTCGAAGGACCCGGTTTTTGTAGTCGAGACTCTCTCCCGGGAAGAATACGCCCGCTCCCTGCGCGTGCGCCTGAACGAGGAAGGCGAAATTGTTGGCCGACGATAAATTCAAGATTTTCTGCGGCAGCGCCAACGTTCCTCTGGCGGACGCCATCTGCCGGTATCTGAAAGTTCCGCGCGGGCGCGCCGAACACGGCCAGTTCAGCGATGGCGAGACGCGCTTCCAGATCCTGGAGAACGTGCGTGGCGCGGATGTTTTCGTCGTGCAGCCCTGCTCGCATCCGGTGGACCTTCACTTGATGCAGTTGCTGCTGATGATTGACGCATTCAAGCGCGCGTCCGCCTGGCGAATCACTGCCGTGATTCCGTATTACGCCTACGCCCGGCAGGACCGGAAAGACAAGCCGCGCGTGCCGATTTCCGCGAAGCTGGTGGCGGATCTGCTCGAAACGGCGGGCGCCAACCGCGCTTTGACGCTCGATCTGCATGCCCCGCAGATTCAGGGCTATTTCAACGTGCCGGTGGATCATCTGTTCGCCTCCCCGGTGCTGGTGGAATATTTCAAGAAGAAGAAGCTGGGAGCGATTACGGTGGTCGCCCCTGATGCGGGCGGGGTCGAGCGCTCGCGCTACTTCGCAAAGAAAATTGACGCTCCGCTGGCGATCGTGGACAAGCGGCGCATCGACGTGAACGTCAGCGAAGTGATGCACTTGATTGGCGATGTGAAAGGCCGGCCGGCCCTCGTCGTTGACGACATCGTCGACACCGCCGGAACTCTCGTGAAGACCGCCGAAGCCCTGCTGGAAAACGGGGCCACCAGGGTCTTCGCCGCGTGCACCCATCCGATCCTTTCGGGACCCGCGGTCGAGCGCGTCTGTAAGTCGCCGATCGAAGAGCTTGTCGTCACCGATTCCGTGCCGCTCTCCGATGAGGCGGGCAAGATAAGCAAGATCAAGGTGCTCAGCGTGGCTGAATTGCTGGCGCGCGGCATTCGCTCGATCCACGAAGAAACGTCGATCAGCGAGCTTTTCGTCTAGCGGCTTTTGTCGTCAGGGCACGGCTTCGCCGTGCCGCAAGCGCTAAAGGTTAAGGAAGGACTTATGGAGACACCTACAATCGAAGGTAAGGTCCGCGAGGAACGCGGCAAGAACGCCGCGCGCCGCACTCGCCGGACCGGGTTAGTTCCGGCAGTGCTCTATGGCGGTCAAAGAGATCCGATTTCGATTTCCGTGAACGCCAAACAGGTCGCGCGCATCCTGCGCTCCGAGACGGGGCACAACACGATTTTCAACGTGCAGGTGGCGGGCGGAAAAGAAGAAAGGGCCATGGTAAAGGATTGGCAGGTCGACCCGGTAAGCGGGTCGCTCCTGCACGTCGACCTCTTCCGCATCGCCATGGATGTCCGCATGCGCGTCAAGGTGCCGGTGCATACCTTCGGCGAACCGCAGGGAGTGAAGGTTCAGGGCGGCATCTTCGAAATGGTCACACGCGAAGTGGAAGTGGAATGCTTGCCGGGCGATATCCCGGAAGAATTCAAAGTTGATGTCAGCGACCTGCTGATCGGCAAACAGCTCCGCGCCGCCGACCTGCCGTTTGACCCGGCGAAGGTAAAGCTTGTTACCGACCCGCAGCGCGTCATCGCTCACGTCGTCACGCTCAAGAAGGAAGAAGAGCCGGTGCCGGAAGCCGCGGTCGCCGCCGAAGCCGCCGCCCCGGCCGAGCCCGAGGTCATCAAGAAGGGCAAGAAGGAAGAAGAGGGCGAAGAAGGCGCCGAACCCGAGAAGGCAGAGAAGGCCGAAAAGGCCGAGAAGCCCAAGGGCAAGGAGAAGTAGGCGGCGCGAGCATGCGATTGATTGTAGGGCTTGGCAATCCCGGCCGGGAATACACTTGGACGCCGCACAATCTGGGCTTCCTGGCGGTGGATGAGATCGCGGCCCGCGCCGGAATTCGCGTGACCCGGCCGGAAGCAAAGTCTTACATCGGCCATGGGCAGATCGCCGGACAAGAAGTCGTCCTGGCGAAGCCGCAAACGATGATGAACTTGAGCGGCGTCGCCGTCCGGATGTTGATGGAGCGCTGCGAATGCGGACCGGCCGATTTGATGCTGCTGACCGACGATTTCGCGCTGCCCTGGGGCATGCTGCGGATTCGCGAGCGCGGCAGCTCCGGCGGGCACAACGGGTTGAAGTCGGTCATCGGCGCCATCGGCACGCTTGAGTTTCTGCGTGTCAGGATGGGAGTTCAGCCGGAGCAGCAGTGGGGGGATATGGCCGATTACCTCCTCTGCACCATGACCACCGATCAGCACGAGATCGCCATGCGAATGGTGGCCGCGGCGGCCGAAGCAGTCGAGGTGATTCTACTCGAGGGGCCGGGCCGGGCAATGTCGCGGTTCAACCGGCGAGTGGAGTCGCCCGGCGAAATGCATGCCTGAGGTTTTTGCTTTGGAAGAAATGAACACACGGAGAATCGAGGAAACATGGAAGAGCGAGTCTACGATTTGATTTTCATCTGCCGGCCGGATACGCCGGAGCCGGATATTGACAAACTGATTTCCACGCTCGAGCATGCGGTCGCTGAAAAGAGCGCGAAGATCGAGAAGATCGAAAAGTGGGGCCGGAAGCGCATGGCCTATCGAGTGCGGAAATTGCGCGAGGGATTCTACGTCTACATGGTCCTGCGATCGACCCACGGGGAGCTGATCAAGGAACTCGAGCGCCGGCTGAAGGTTTCCGACCCGGTCATCAAGTACCTCACCATACGCCTCGATGAAGAATTGAAGCGCCAGCAGAAGTTTGCCCGGCGCCGCGAGCGTCGCGCCGCGCGCCGTCCGCGGAAAGTCGCACCCGCCTCGGCCAGCAGTGAACAGGCCGCGGCCACCAATGCCTAAGGAGAAATCGAATGGCAGAGCAGAGCGCGCCACAATCCTCAGGGCCGTCTTCAGGCGGCAGACCACCGGCGGGCGGGCCCCACAAGCGCGGCAAGCGCCAGTATGTCCGCAAAAAGAAAGTTTGCCGGTTCTGCGTGGACAAGATCGACTTCATTGATTACAAGAAGGCGGAGATCCTTCAACCGTTCATTCAGGAGCGCGGAAAGATTCTGCCGCGGCGCATGACAGGCACGTGCGCGCGCCATCAGCGCTGGCTGACGGTGGCCATCAAGCGCGCCCAGAACATCGCCCTGCTGCCGTTTTCAGCAGAGTTGTGAAAGGGCATCGCGCTGCTGCCATCTTCTGCAGAATTGCAGGGCGGAGCACCTGTGGCGGCTGCCTCTTGTGGTGAGGCTGGCCGAACCATCGGGCCGGCACCTCGAAGTCGGATGTGACCGTATTGGCGATTCTGCCTTTGAGATAGGCGCTCTGCGGGGTGTCATTCTGAGGCGAAGCGCCCGAAGAATCTCAACGTAACGATTTTGCAAGTTTGAACGATTTCAAGCGCCGAACGATCCGAATTTCTTTGAGGGCATAACGATGCAGATCATCTTGCAGGAAGACGTCGAAAAGCTCGGAACCCGTGGCCAGATTGTGGAAGTAGCCGAAGGCTACGCCCGGAATTATCTTCTACCGCGCAAGCTCGCCCTTGCGGCCACGCCGGGCAATCTGAAGCAGCTCGACCGCATGCGCGTCACCTTCGCCAGGCGCGAGGCCACCGAAAACGAATCCGCGCAAAAACTTGCTGAGCTGCTCGCCGGCGTCACTCTGACGCTCACCCGCAAAGCGGGCGAAAACGACCAGCTTTTCGGCTCGGTGACCCCCGCCGATATTTCCGAAGCCCTCGCTGCCCAGGGTTACACGGTTGACAAGCGGAAGATTCAGCTCACGGATCCTATCAAGCTCGTGGGCGAATTTCAGATTCCCGTCAAGCTGCACCGCGAAATCACCGCGTTAGTGAAACTCAACGTCCAGCGCGAAGCCTAGCCAATCCGCAGATTTTGGAGGGGGCGGTCCTCGACGAATAACTCGCGTCGCTCGCCTTTTTTACTCGCACTTCCTCGCCGCGTCACCCCCGTAACGCAGCCGTAGGGGCACAGCACGCCGTGCCCGCTCTTCGCTTACGCCACAACCGCGATAATATCCCCGGCATTGACGGCCTGCTCTTCGGAAACGAGCATGCGTTCCACCGTCCCGGACTTGGGCGCGCGAACTTCATTCTGCATCTTCATCGCTTCTACCACGACGAGGCCCTGCCCCATTTCGACGGCATCGCCCGCCCTCACCAGCACGCGAATCACTTTGCCCGGCATCGGCGCCGCTATCTGCTGACGCCCTTCCGCTTCGACCCCTGTTCCGCGATCTCTGCGCCATTGCCTCGGGTCGACAACTTCGACGTGCAAATCGCGGCCCTCGACATTCGCCTGCAAGTCTGCGCCGCGTGCCACGACGCGCACTTCAAACGACTGCCCGCCGATCAGAATCGAATAGACGCCGCGCGCAACTTCAACTGCATCCGCATTCACTTGTCTGCCATTCAGTTCGTAGCGCACACTTTTCCCGACGCGGATCACTCCAACGCTCCGCATGCGCCCCCCGACTTGGACTTCGAGCTTCATAAGATCTTGCTAGGGATTCACATTGCTCTCAGATCGCCGACCTACGGCTGCCTATGCGGTCATCCTGAGGGCCAGTCTTTCCGGCCCGAAGGATCTCAACGAATAGACTTTGGCAACGAATGAGCCAAGGCCTGTTCAGCGTGAACTCTACCGACTGCTCGGCCGCGAATACCGCTCAGGCACGCGATCCACCTGTTCCTGTCGCCCTTCGGCCTTCCAGCGCGATGAAGCACTCGTGGGTGCCAACCCGGAAGGCTTCGCACCACCGCTCTTTGAAAAATGCCACAGCGCCGCCGCCAGGGCGGCCGCATCCTCAGCAGTCGCGCCAGTTCTGCTGCTTTTGCTCGCCAAGCCTGCGAGCTGCAGAGGCGGCCGGCTCAGCAGCTCATCGAGCCACTTCGTATGAATCTCGCCGCGCACAAACTCCGGCTCCAAAAGGATTCGGCGAAAAAGAGCAATGTTTGTTTTGATGCCGCTCGCGTAGTATTCATTCAGTGCCCGGCGCAGCCGGGCGATCGCCTCGGTTCGGTCGCTGCCCCACGCGATCAGTTTCCCCAGCATCGGATCGTATTCGTTGGGCACCGTCCATCCGGCGTAGACGCCATCATCCAGCCGGATTCCCGGTCCAGCCGGCGCGCGCCTCTCGAGAATTCTTCCCGGAGACGGGAAAAATTGATTGTCGGGATCTTCGGCGTAGATTCGGCATTCGATCGCGTGGCCGCGCAATGTCACATCTTCCTGCGTGAAAGGCAGGGCCTCCCCGGCGGCGATGCGAATCTGCAGTTTCACCAGGTCGAGTGCAGTCACCATTTCCGTAACGGGATGTTCCACTTGCAGTCGAGTGTTCATTTCGAGGAAATAGAACTTGAGATCAGTGTCCACCAAGAACTCCGCCGTTCCCGCGTTCGTGTACCCACCGGCTCGCGCGAGCTTCACAGCGGCTTCACCCATCGCCCAGCGCAACTCAGCGGTCACAATCGGCGAGGGAGCTTCCTCAATTACTTTCTGGTAGCGCCGCTGCACGGAGCATTCGCGTTCACCCAAATGGACCACGTTGCCGTGAAGGTCGCCGAGAACTTGGATTTCGATGTGACGCGGTCGAATCAGATATTTTTCAAGATAGAGGCGCGCATCTCCGAACGCGTTCAGAGCTTCGGAGGAAGCGTCGCGCCAAGCTGCTGCGAGCTGATCTTCCCTCTCGATCAGGCGCATCCCCTTGCCGCCGCCGCCCGCGACAGCTTTCAGCACCACGGGAAATCCGATCTGCCTCGCGATGTGGCTTGCTTCTGAGACATCTCCGATCGGCTCGAGGGTTCCCGGCACCGTCGGAACGCCGCACTGACGGGCAAGCTGCCGCGCGGCGGTCTTCGACCCGAGATTCTCCATCGCCTCAGGCGACGGGCCGATGAATTTGATCCCTGCGTCGGCGCAGGCGCGAGCCAGCGCGGGGTTCTCCGCGAGGAAGCCATAGCCCGGATGGAGCGCGTCGCAGCCCGCATGGCGCGCCGCGCCGATGATCTTATCGATGACGAGATAGCTTTCACGAGAGGGCGCCGGGCCGATCGGATACGCTTCGTCGGCCAACCGTACATGCAAGGACGCGCGATCCACGTCGCTGTACACGGCGACGCCCACGATGCCCATTTCGCGGCAGGCGCGCAAGATGCGCACCGCAATCTCCCCCCGGTTCGCAATCAAGATTTTCTTGAGCACGCCGCCCCGCAAGAAACGCGAAATTCTAGCACGTCCACTTGCCATGGCTTGATAGCAGGAGGCTCACAAGCCGGCTTATCGCAAACGAAGCCCAAATCTTACACTGGCCAGTGAAGCGACTCCTCACAGGTGAGGTTTTCTCTGTGAATCTCTGTGCCCTCTGTGTGCTCTGTGGTAAAAGACTTCGTTTTTTCTCGGGCGGGTTAAACTCTAGCGTCCAGCTTCCAATCAGTGCGCCGCTGGTTCAGCGGCTGGATGCATGCCGTGCTGGGGAACTTCGTGGACTCCGCGCGCCGGCGCTTCCTGATGGAATCGATACAGATGATTGAGCGGCCCCGGCCCTTTGCCAATTGAGTAAGACTTCTCGATCGCCTTCGTTACGAACGCCTTGGCCAGGATGACCGCTTCCTGGAGTTGCTGTCCGCACGCGAGCTGTGCGGCAATCGCCGAGGAAAACGTGCAGCCCGACCCGTGCGTGTTCTCGCTCTTCACATGGTCGCCGCCAAGGGAGCAGATCTGGCCGCCTTCGCACAGCACGTCCGTCGGCTTTTCCAAATGCCCGCCGGTTACGATCACGGCGCGAGCGCCCTGCTCGATCAGCTTCTGCGCCGCGGCCTTCATTCCGTCCACGTCTTTCACCTTCAGTCCTGTCAACAGTTCGGCTTCGGGAATATTGGGCGTGATGACGGAGGCGCGGCGAAGGAACTCGTCGCTCAGGAATTTCAGCCCGCCCGGATCGATCAGATCGGCATCCCCGGAAGTGGATTTCGTCACCGGGTCGAGCACGACATGGGCGAATTTGTGTTTGTCAAGAAACTCCGCGACCACCACCGCGTTAGCTTTGGTGCCCAGCATTCCAATCTTCACCGCTGAAATCGAAACATCTTCCGCAAGCGCTTCAAGCTGCGCGCGAAGCGTCGGCGCGGGAGTCGGGTGCACTGACTCCACGCCCTTCGTGGACTGCACCGTCAGCGCCGTCACCGCGGCCACGCCGTAGCAATTGTGTGCTGCGAATGTCTTCAAATCGGCGGCGATCCCGGCGCCACATGACGGATCAAATCCGGCAATCGTGAGGAGAATGGGGGGAGCGTGATTCGTATGGTTGCTCAACTCTGCGTGCCCTCGCGCGTGAGGCACAAACGCCGGCCGCTCGACCGCGGAGCGCACCGGCTAACTGAAATGTACGCGCCTTCAGCGTCAGCACGCAAGAATAATTTTCAACGAGATCCTTGCTTGCGATCAGCAGCCGAGGATCAAAAGGAGCCTTACGGGAATAATCCGCGGACCACGGTGGCGTCGGCAACGCGCCCGACTGCGAGAATGTATGCGGCAGTGCGCATGTGGACGTGATGCTTGCGCATCGTTTCATGGACTTCGTTGAATGCGCGCTTCACCACCGACTCCAGCTTGGCATTCACTTCCCCTTCGGACCAGAAGAAACTCTGCAAATCCTGCACCCACTCGAAGTAGCTGACGGTGACACCGCCGGCATTCGCAAGAATATCCGGCAGCAGCAGGATCCCTTTCCGCGCCAGGACTTCATCGGCATGCGGTGTGGTCGGACCGTTCGCGGCTTCGGCGACGATCTTCGCCTTGAGCTGGTCGGCATTGCTAAGTGTGATCACATTCTCGAGCGCCGCCGGAATCAAGATGTCGCACTTCATTGTCAGCAGGTCGTCGTTCGAGATCCGCGAGGTTCCGGGCATCCCGACAACGGTGCCGGAACGCTCTTTGTAGCGCATCGCCTTCAGCGGATCGATCCCCCGCGAATTGAAAACGCCGCCGCGCGAATCGCTCAGCGCGATCACTTTCGCCCTCTTCTCGGTGAACAGCCGAGCCACGAGCGAGCCGGCGTTTCCAAATCCTTGAACGGCAACCGTCGCGCCGCGCAAAGACATCTTCTTCACCCGGCAGGCTTCTTCGCAAACGAACAGGCAGCCGCGCGCCGTCGCCTCACGGCGCCCTTCTGAGCCGCCGATGGAGAGTGGTTTCCCGGTGACGACGCCAAGCGCTGAGTACCCCACCGTCATCGAATACGTATCCATGATCCATGCCATCGTCTGTGCATCGGTATAGACGTCGGGCGCGGGAATGTCCTGCTCGGGGCCGATAATGGGGAGGATCTCCGAAGTGTATCGCCGCGTCATCCGCTCGAGTTCGCTCTTGCTCATCCGCTTCGGGTCGCAGATGACTCCGCCCTTGCCGCCGCCGTAAGGGATGTTCACTGTGGCGGTTTTCCACGTCATCCAGGCGGCCAGCGCCTTCACTTCATCGAGTGTCACGTTCGGGTGGTAGCGGATGCCGCCCTTCGCGGGCCCGCGCGCGACGTTGTGCTGCACGCGATACCCCGTGAAGACTTTGATCTGCCCGTTGTCCATCTTCGTCGGGATGGACACTTCCAGAATGCGCTTCGGCGTGCGCAGCACTTGGCGCAGGCCTTGGTCCAGCTTTAGGTGCTCGGCGGCAATGTCGAACTGGATCTGGGAGATGCGATAAGGGTTCAGATCCTCCCGCGGCGCAATCCGTGGGATCGGTTGGGGAGCCACCTTGGCAACTGTAGCCATTCTTTACTCCTCCTCGCATTGGGCTCTTTGGCGGGCTTCCGCGAGCGGCTCGCGCTCCAAGTCCTGGTTGTTCGGTAACTGTCGCAGAAGGCGAAGTTTATTCAAACACTCCTAGGCGCGTCAATCAAAACTCCGGTAAACGTGCAAATTTCGCCCATCGTTTGTGCCACCTCCCTGGCCGCGGAGCCTTCGTAACCTACTGTCGCAAAATAACTTATACGCCGCGAACCCCTCCTTGTCGCCTGTTGTCAAATTGGGCTAAGCCTGCCAGCCTCCCATTGATCTTGACCACAAGGGCGTTGACCCGCATGGTCTTAACACGCTAATCTGCCGCGGCAACCCACGGTTACTCGATTTATCGGGCCAGTAAGCAGCTTGCGGACAACTCGCCGGATTTGTGGGTCGCGGCCTTCAAACCGCGACGTAAAGTTCGGTGCTTTCTTGGGTTTCAGTCCTAAACGATCTGGGACATGACTTTTTTCAGCACCTGTTAGCCCCTGAAATCGCAATCCATCGCACACCTAGGTGCGTACCATATTGAGTGGAGAAGCTCAGACGACGTGACTTCCGGGGCCAGCGCAGAGCGAGTTTCCGATGGAGCTCTGATCGAGCGGGTGATCGGGGGCGAGGAATCGGCGCTCGCAGCGCTTTACGATCGCTATTCGGGCATGCTCCATTCCATGCTCGTCAGAATTCTGCGCGACACGCAGACGGCCGAGGAGATACTTCAGGATGTTTTCTTCCACCTGTGGAACAACGCCGCGAAATTCGATTCGGCGCGTGGATCGCTTCCGGGGTGGCTTCTCGTCTCGGCGCGTAACCGCGCCATTTCGCGCTGCCCTTCAATCTGGAATCCAGCGTCGCACAGCAGCAGTTGCTCGGAAAGGTCAGGGGCGCGCTCGCGAATTTGCCCGAGGGCCAGCGGCAAGCCCTTGAGCTCGCTTATTTTGAAGGCATGACGCACAGTGAGATCGCCGCGCGTACCGGAGAGCCGCTCGGCACCGTAAAAACGCGTTTGCGTTCGGCCGTGGAGACACTGAAGAAGGCGTTGCAATCATGAACGGGCATCCAACTCGGGAAGAAGATTTCGACCTCTACACGCTCGGCGCGCTCGAGGGCGACGAGAAGCAGGCGCTTGAGGAGCACCTCCGCGGCTGCCCCGAATGCACACGGAAGCTCGCGGAAGCACGCGGCCGCGTTGCTCTGTTCGCGCTCGCGGCGCCACAACAGCCGCCCGACCCGCGCGTCAAGGAACGCCTCATGCCGCGGGTTCGCGGATCGCGCCGCGTGCGCATCACTGCTCACAGCTACATGCCGGAGAGGGCCTCGATTTTTTCGATCCGTTGGTGGACAGTGATTCTGGCTCCGGCGGCCGCCGCCTTGGCCATTGCGACGATCGTTTTGTGGACAAGTGACAACCGCGAGCGCCGCGAACTCGAAGCCCTGCGCGTAGAAATCCGGCAGCAAGAAACTCAGATTGCGCAATCCCGCGCCATGCTCGATGTTCTCTCCGCCAAGGATACGATTGCCGTTAACTTGACGCCTTCGCCCGACGTGCCCGGAGCCAAAGGCTTCGTTTTCTTCAACAGCCGCCAGGGCGTTGTTCTTTCGAACTGCATGCTGCCCGCGCTCCCGCCCGACAAAACCTATCAGCTCTGGCTCGTTCCGTCCCAGGGCAATCCCGTAAGTGCAGGCGTTTTTGCCCCGAAATATGGCCAGGAGGCTTCGTTGTGGACGACGCCTGTTCCCGCCGGGCTCACCGCGAAGGCGTTTGCCGTGACCGTCGAGCCTGCCGGCGGCAAACCTCAGCCCACCGGCCCCAAAGTGCTCATCGGCCCCGTCTCGTAGATCTGCTTTTCGCAATATGTTCAAGGTAAAAGCAGATTCCGGGTCGTTCGCCGCGGCAGCTCCCCGGAATGGCCCGCTGGCGAATGTTTCAGTAAGCTGTTAACGGACGCGTCTTTCTGACCAGGGGTTTTTCTCGGGCCCTACTGAAAAACTTCCACCTTCAGGCAATCCGAGTAACGCCGCCCCAGCGTACTCCCACTGGAACAACAATCCGCCGGCGGGGGCACGATTGCCGGCGGAATATCAAACTTCAATCAATTTGGAGGGAATTGAAATGAAGAAAGTTCTCAGCACATTGGCTCTTACCACCATGTTGCTCGCGGCATTGAGCTTGGCCGTCAGCGCCAAGGAAGGCAAGACCATGACCTGGACCGGCTGGCTCAGCGACAGCTCCTGCGCGGCCAAGGGCATGAACGCGGACCACAAGGCTTGCGCCATCAAGTGTGTCAAGGAAAAGGGCGCTTCTTGGGTCTTCGTCGATACGAAGTCGAAGAAAGTCCTCAGTATTCACAACCAGGACGCGGTTACCGAGGATCATCTCGGCCGCGAAGTGAAAGTCACAGGACACCTGATGGACGATGGCTCCCTTCACGTGGACAGCATCGCACCCGCCCAAAATATGTAGTACTTCCCCCTTCGCGCGACACTGGGCCCGGCTTTCGCTCGACCTCCCGGGCCCTTCCCTTCTTCGGCTCTACTCCAAGCGAACCATTCAACGCAGCGCGACTGAGGCCGTCGGACAGGTCGTAGGGGCGCCGCTGGCTGCGCCCGGGTGCGTTATCACCCGCAGAGATCACACAGTTCAAAGGAAATGCCCGGTCAAGTTTCTTAGGAACTACTTTGCTCTGTGACTCCGTGTCTCTGTGGCAGGCCTTAAGGTTTTGCCGGGATCCGCTCGACATCCATGTACGGCCGCAGCGCTTCGGGGATGACGACGGAGCCATCCGCCTGCTGATAATTCTCGACAATCGCGATCCACGTCCTTCCGACCGCGAGTCCCGAGCCGTTCAACGTGTGCACGAAATCGCTCTTGCCGCCTTTGGGTTTGAAACGGATTCCCGCGCGCCGCGCCTGAAATGCTTCGCAATTCGAGCAGGAAGAAATCTCCATGAACTCGCGCGATGATGGCAACCACACTTCCAGGTCGTACGTCTTCGCCGAAGCGAAGCCCATGTCCCCGGTCGAAAGCAGAACGACGCGGTAGTGCAATCCAAGCTTTTGCATCACGTCCTCAACATCGCGCACGAGCGATTCCAGTTCGTTATAGCTCTGTTCGGGTCTCGCGAACTTGAATAGCTCGACCTTCTGGAACTGGTGCTGCCTCTTGATCCCGCGCGTATCTTTGCCCGCTGCGCCCGCCTCGGAGCGAAAACAAGCCGTCCAGGCGCAAACACGAATCGGCAGTGCCTCCGCATCGAGCGTCTCGTCCCGGTGCAGGCTGGTGAGTTCGACTTCGGCCGTCGGCGTCAGCCACAGGTCAGTGCCTTCGAGGTGGAACATATCCGCCGCGAATTTCGGCAATTGGCCCACGCCCGTCAGCGAAGCAGTGTTCACGATGAACGGTGGGAGGATTTCCGTATAGCCATGCTCGTGCGTGTGCAGGTCGAGAAAGAAATTCGCGAGCGCGCGCTCGAGCCGCGCTCCCGCCCCCTTGTAGACCGCAAAGCGCGCCCCGGCGATCTTGGCCGCGGCGGGCAAGTCCAGGATTCCCGCGCCCTCGCCCACTTCCCAGTGCGGCCGCGCAGCGAAATCGAATTTCGGCGGCGCACCCCAGTGGCGCACCTCGACATTGTCCGCCGCGCTCTTCCCCACCGGTACGGAACTATGCGGAATGTTCGGCACCATCAGCAGGAATTCGCGCTGGCGCTCGTCAAGCTGCGCGATCCGCTCGTCGGCTCGCTTGATTTCTTCGGAGACTTGCTTCATCCGCGCCAGAAGCGGGGCTGCCTCCTGGCCCGCTTTCTTGAGTCGCGCGATCTCGTCGCTCGCTTTGTTTCGTTCGGCCTTGAGTTTCTCCGCCGAGGTAATCAGCGCCCGCCGTTCGCCATCAATCGCCCGGAATTGCTCGAGATCGATCGAGACGCCGCGGTTCCGCGCCATCTGCTCGATCACATCGAGGTGCTCGCGGAAAAATCCCAGGTCATGCATAAGCGGGACAGGATACCTTATTCACAGACGAGTAGTAAGAGCCGCGCAAGCGACAGTCGCACGGTTTTGGAGCAGTTGCGTCCCTCGCGGCCTCCGGTAGCAATAGCTCAAGGGGCAATTTCCTCTGCTATAATGCGCGGCATTCCGAGCGTGCGACACATGAAGCCCGCCCTCTTCGCCACGGCTCTATTCGTTGCAGTTGCTTCTTTGTCTTTGGCGCCCTGCTCGTTCGGGGACGAGGTTGTCGTTTTGCCTTACGCCGGGCCGATCAGCCCCGCGAGCGCCGAGTACATCACGCGCGGAATCGGTAATGCCGAAGCGCGCAACGCAGCCGCGGTTGTCCTCGAGCTCGATACGCCTGGCGGGCTCGACTCGTCCATGCGCCAGATTATCCAGCGCGAAATGAACGCGCGCATACCGGTGATCGTGTTTGTGGCGCCCCGCGGAGCGAGAGCGGCCTCGGCAGGATGCCTGATCGTGCTTGCCGCCGACGTTGCGGCGATGGCGCCGGGAACGAACATCGGAGCGGCTCACCCCATTTATTCCTCGGGAGGGGCGGTCTCCGATAAAGTGCTGAATGACGCAGCCGCGTATGCGCGTTCGCTCGCGGCCGCGCACAAGCGGAATGTCGAATGGCCCGAGCGCGCCGTTCGCAACAGCGTTTCGGCAACGGCTCAGGAAGCGCTTTCGCTCGGCGTAATCGACCTGACGGCGAATGACGTGGCCGACCTCTTGTCGAAACTGAGTCTGCGGACGGTGCACCGCGCGAGCGGCGACGTCACGCTCACGGTCGCCGGAGCGCAGACCATCACGGTCGAATTGGACGCGCGTGAAAAACTTCTCGCCCTCCTTACCGACCCGACAGTTGCCTATCTTCTCCTGCTGCTCGGCGCGCTCGCTGTCGTTGTCGAGATATTCGCGCCGCACGGATTCATCACCGGCGCAATCGGCGTCGTGGCGGTGCTCCTCGCACTTGTCGGCCTTGCGAATTTGCCGGTGCAGGTTTCCGGTCTTGCGCTGCTTCTTCTCGGGATGGCGCTTCTTGGCCTCGAGCTGAAAATCACGTCCCACGGATTGCTGACGATTGTGGGGCTCGTGGCGTTTGTCCTTGGTTCGGCGCTGCTCCTGCCTCGCATTCCGGGCTACAAGATTTCATCCTATGCGATCGGCGCGGTGGCGCTTCTGTGGGCTGTGATGCTCGGCGCCGTCTTGCGGCTGGTGCTTCGCGCGCGCCATCAGCCTGTGTTGACAGGAATCCAGCGGGTCGCGGGGCGCGCCGGAGTCGCGAAGACGGATCTCGCGCCGCGCGGCGTGGTCCTGGTGAACGGGGAAGATTGGGACGCGCTTGCAGACCTGTCGCCGATCGCGCGGGGCGACCGCGTCACCGTCGTTTCGGTCGAAGGATTAACGTTGCACGTTCGCAAGAGTTCCTGAAGGGAGAAAAGAATGGACCTGACCTCAGTGGCGGTGGTTCTGTTCGGAATTGTCCTCATCGCGTTCCTGTTTCTCCTCATGAACATGATCCGAATTGTGCGGGAATACGAACGCCTGATCGTATTTCGTTTCGGCCGGTGCATCGGCCAGAAAGGGCCGGGGATTATATTCTTGATTCCGGTCGTGGACGTTGCCACCCGGGTCGATTTGCGCGAGCAATATCTGGAAGTTCCGCGACAGACCTGCATCACGAAGGACAATGCCTCGATCGCCATCGATTTTCTCGTGTATTGGAAAGTGACCGATCCGGTCCAGAGCGTGGTCCAGGTGCAGGATTTCGGCGGCGCCACCCGCGGCATCGCCATGACCACCCTCCGCGCCGTCGTCGGCGATATCCCGCTCGACGATGTGCTGGCCAAGCGCGAGGAAATCAACAGCGTGCTTCGCGGCAAGCTTGATGAAGTCACCGAGCGCTGGGGCGGCAAAGTGACTTCGGTCGAGATTCGCGAGATCGATCCGCCGAAGGATGTTCAGGATGCTATGACCAAGCAGATGAGCGCCGAACGCAGCCGCCGCGCCATGGTCACCGCGGCCGAGGGCGACCGCACCGCCAAGATTACCGTCGCCGACGGAGAAAAACAGTCCGCCATCCTCAAGGCCGAAGGCGACAAGCAGTCGGCAATCCTTCGCGCCGAAGGCTACGCCCTCGCCCTCCAGAAGATTTTTGAAATTGCCAAGGGCCTCGACGCGAATACCATGAGTCTGCAATACCTCGAAACGTTGAAAAACCTCGGCTCCGGCCCGGCCACGAAATTCATTTTCCCCATGGAATTCGCAAGGTTCTTGAAGCCATTCGTCAGCCAGCCGCCGGCGCCGCCGCAGAAATAGAGCGGCCCGTGCGGAGTTTCGCCGTCACACGGACTCGCCTCCTGCCTGTGCGGTTTTCGTGCTTCAACCGATTATCAGCGCAATGCTTCGAGATTTTTTGTCAGGTCGCCGGCGTAAGGGACAACCGGTCCATTCATGAACTTGGCAGGTGGCAGCGTGGCCTCCCATTGAACTTCCGGAGGATAAACCGCAACCAAATCCCAGTAGAATTCGTGGTCCTCGCAGCAAGCGGGTAGCGGCTCGCTCGGATTTGCGACAAGCTCGCCGCGTAACTCTTGAGCGATCAAGTGCTGTCGATCCCAGAACTGAACCGCCCGCGGGTCGGAGATGCGCGCCAAGACTCCACTGCCGGGTCGCATCCAATCCGTCTTGAGGATCGGCTCCCACACCACGAAGATTCGGAGTTTTTCGTCCGGAAGGTCTCGGAAGACTTGCTGAGCTGCGGAGGCCCCCCGCAGGCACCCGGGTCAGGTCGGCGACAGCAGAAGAATCACGCGGGCGCGGTCGGAAGCTTTATTGAACGCCCGCTGAAATTGAGCTAGATTATCCGCCGCCAAGCTCGTGAGCGGTGGTTGCCCCGACGGTGTGCGCGCTGGTCCCCAAACTTGCCAGGCCAGTGCGAAGATGATGACGCCGGCCGCCAGGAACAGCAGGCCCCTCTTCATCGGGTGCTCCAGTTCAAATGGTCCGCCAGGAAGGCCGCGACCGTTTGTGGGAAGAAGATCATCGCCAGCACGAGCAGGGTCGCCATCCAGAGCATCACATTGCTCGCAAGGCCTCGGTTTACCCCGCAGCTTCTTGCTCGGCGCTGCTGAATGAACCCGACGATCAGAAGGATGACGGAAAGTCCCAGCAGCCACGGCCGCACGGATTGAAGCCACACGCTCGCGCCGGCCGCCCCGAGCGCCGCCACGAATCCCAGAGGCAAGCAACAGGCCAGTGAAAGAACAGCGCTAACCAGTGCCGTTGTTGGGGCAATCAGCTTGGTATGTTCCTTCAAGGTTTCTAACTCTCCTTTATTGCAGCCGTGTGAATGGAGTATAGTCCAGAGTCAAGCGTGGAAGACTGCCGTCCGAATGCCAATGTCAATGCACGCGACCCGCCGCGCTTTCATTTTTGAGCCGAAGAGCCCATCAGCAAGAGGCTGCGTTGTGAAAACGGCAAATACAGGAGGGCGGCAGTTGCAGCAATGGCCGAACCAGCGCCGATCAGGCTTACGATCAAGAACGGAGCGAACGCCCATAGCTCATCCAGCACAAAGAGAAACGGGAATAGCTTCTGAAACTTGCCGGTTAATCCACGATAGTTGAAGACCGACGCCGCAAGCAGATACAGCCGAATTGGTATTCCGATCGTCGCTGTGACAAGGAGCACGATCAATATTAACCATGGAAAATTCCGCAACTCCGCGAGAATTACTTCCACTTTGGGCAATCTCGCTAATGAAACAACATAAAAGCTGAGATACATCGTTTGGATCAAGGAGAACAAAAGCCGCACCACGCCGCTCGGGAAATTGCCCCTCGCGTAGTTGATTGAAACCTGGAAAAGGAAAGCAGCGGCTCTCGCCCGAACTCGGATAGAGTTCGGGGTGAGAACTTTTCTTTTGAAAAGGAGAGCCGCTGTGAGCAAAACCTATCAGGGAACACAAGGCAAGTCCAAGCAGAAGTTTGAGGTTATGGGAAACGGGAAGCTGCTGGTGGAGATGCCGCTGCC
>JBARRP010000025.1:0-6740 GCA_049644285.1 Candidatus Acidiferrales bacterium
CCGCTCCATGCTCTAGCAAAGAGGACTTCCACGGGGGAGAGATGTTCAACTGGAACAGCGACGCGAATGACCGGAAAAGTCGACACAACTACAGCACCACCACTACCGCGCTAGCGGTTTAGTGCAAATCGCTGTATCGAAGGCGTGCAAACCAGAACACCCCTTCCAGCAGTAAGGATCGCGCCCGATAAACGCTGCCCTTTTCGGAAGATGGCATACTGATGCGTTCCCTTTTAAACAGACAGGTCAGCCTCGACGTGTTAGCTTGTTCGAGGACCCGGGGCACGAGAGAAATCCCGGATATTGGCCGAACCTAGGCGGGAGAGCAGCGATGTCTTCATTACCGGCGGGGAAACACGCGGGCTCAGGCGCGGCGAGTAACCAACCTGCGGTCCCCGAGCCTACGTTTGCCGAGCGAGCGCGTACCTTGGTGTACCTGGGCCGAATCGGCAGTCTCTCGACACTTTCACGCAAACAGCAAGGCTTCCCCTTCGGATCTGTGATGCCCTATGGGCTGGACGACCGCGGGCATCCTGTCTTCCTCGTCAGCACGATGGCCATGCATACTCAAAATGTGCAGGCAGATCCGCGCTCCAGCCTGTTAGTGACCCAGCCTGACGCCAGCGGCGACCCCTTGGGGGCGTCCAGGGTCACGTTGCTGGGAAATATTGTGCCGGTACCTGAGCCGGAGGTGGCTGAAGCACGGAAACTCTACCTGGCGCGTTACGCCAACAGCAACTACTGGGTGGACTTTGAAGACTTTTCCTTTTACCGCATGGAAGTGGTGGACGTTTACTACGTGGGTGGCTTCGGGGTGATGGGCTGGGTCTCCGCCTTGGAATATTACCGCGGGCAACCCGACCCGCTGGCTGACACTGCAACGGACATCATCCAGCACATGAATACCGATCACGGGGATGCACTCGTCCTGCTTGCCCGGGTATTTGCTGGGATTGAGTCTCAGGAAGTGGCCATGACTTCGGTCGACCGGCTCGGCTTTCAGGTACGCTTGAAAACCCAAGATGGTACGCGTGGTGCACGCATCGCATTCTTGGGGGAAGTGAGCAGTCCGGCGGAAGCCAGAAACGCTCTGGTAGATATGGTGGCGCAAGCGCGGCAAAGGTGAGCAACCGTGCGACGCTCCCAATGGCGGTCCCACTGCCCGATAAACGCGCTTCTCGTCTGCGATCCTTCATGCGCGCCCAATGGACGAGAAGCCGACCTATCCGGAGTAGCCCGCGCTGCTCGGCGGCGGATAGCTGGTGGGAAGCGGATTCACCAACAGAAACCGTCGCTATTTTATCAGTAAACACGGCGGCGTTGCTCGGGAGCTATGCGCCCGCGGGCCTCCGCTCATGCACACTTCCTTGAAACGGGACCTCATGTTTTCTGAAGAAGAAAACACGCACACGAAAGTGTCGGTCAGCGGAGGGCATTGACTCTTGCTCTGACTTTGCCCAGGAGCGCTTTCGGCAGTTCCGAGTAACCTTCCTGTGCCGCAAGGTGTTGGCCCTCCCCGAACATCCAACTCAACAAGTCAGCCAGCGCGGTTGCACGTCGAGAATCGGAAGAAACGGCCCGCAGGTACAGCCAAGTGAAACTGGTGATGGGGTACGAATCGGCACCCGGCGCGTTCGTCAATGAAGCGGCAAACTTGTCCCACTGCGGCGTCTCTATCGCATTGCAAGCGGCCGTAATCGTGTCCGACGACGCCTTGACGAACCGTCCCGCTGCGTTCTGCACAGAGCCGTACGGAATGCTGGCCTTGATGGCATACTGGACGTCTACATACCCAATCGAGCCGCTCTCGGCTTTTACCTGGTCGGCCATGTCCGAACTGCGTTCCGCAGACACTCCTAAAGGCCAATGGGGAGAAGGAGTGGTCCCAATTTGCGCACGGAACCTGGAACTGGTCTTCGAAAGAAAGTCGGTGAAGACGTAATTCGAGCCTTTGCCAGCTGGCCGGTAAACCACCTTGATCGGTCGATCGGGCAACGTCGCGTTTGGATTGAGCTGTGCAATCTGCGAAGCACTCCAGTTCTTCACGTGTCCGAGAAAAATATCTGCTAGTAGTTCCCCTGAGAACCGAAGTTCCTCATGAACCTCCGGCAGGTTGTAGATTGGAACGATAGCGATCAGCACAGAGGGAACTTCGATCAATTTTCCCCGTGTACGCTCCTCGGTCGTTAATGGAACCTCGCCAGCCCCAAAGTCGCCGCTGCCGCGAGAAATCTCCTCGATGCCCTCGCTCGTTCCAATGGGTAAGTAGCGCAGTTGGATCCGAGGGTTGCGTTTGTTGTACTCCTCCCCCCACTTGTTGTAGAGAGGTGCGGGAACATTCGACCCAGATCCGACCAGAAGAACCGTCTCTTGCGCTAAGGCAAGCAGGTGACACAAACTGACAATAAGAACGGATGTGAGCCACAGACTTCGAGACCGGGAATCTCGTTGCGTGGGAATTGCTCTAGGAACAGTTCCTGTGGTTTTCATCGGACCGGCGGGGACCCAGCACCAAATGCCGAAGAGTCACCGCACAAACACTTTCATACGGTGACCTCCGCCCAAACCTCATCCGCATTTCAAGAGTAGCCTTTCGGCCCTCGCAATCACGCTTGCTTCGGCCCCGCTCTGCGTGCTCCCTTCTGCTCTCGCAAACCATCCTCCCATTCCATCGAGGGCAACTTCAGCTTTGGCGTAGAAGGTGTCCCACAGCCGGTACGAAGTGATGCGAATGGGATAGCCCGCGATTGTTTCGATGCGCTCTGAATATTGCTCGGGTAGCGTCACGATTTCCATGCGTATCCTCCACCGAGCGGGCGATTTGACGCGATGTTACCAAAGAGAAGCCGGGCAAGCAATGAAGCTGCGTTTCAGGCACTGTCCAGCATTTCTGTTGAAAGTGGGTTGAGGGGTGCTCCGGCTCATAAAGCTCCTCAGCGATGCATCGATTCGGCGGCGAGCAGGAAGCAGCCTAGAACCTGCTCGCTGTGCTCGGCGTTACGGCATCCGGGAAAGCGGCTCAAATAACGGCGCAAGTGTTTGAACCAGCCTTCGCCCAAATTGGTCGTACGGAGCCGATGTCGCCAGTGTGCCGGAAAGGCGAAGAAGGCCAGCACCCCTTCCAGCTCGACTTGGAATTTCTCCACCATCTCCGGTGCCGACCACCGCCAGCGCGCACAAAACCGCCGCGCCCAGCTCCGCGCCTGGGCTTCGTTCTCCGCGTCCCAGATCCACCAGAACTCCCGTCGGAACTTGCGCCGCTGGAACCAAGCCAAGCGTGGCGTCAGGGCTTCCAGGTTGTGGAACCAGTGCGCCAGACAGCGCTGATGCCGGGCGGTCGGATACACCGTCTGGGCCGCACTGACGATTGCGGTCAGTCCATCACTCACGATCAATTCCACCGTTTCCAGCCCACGCTTCCACAACCGTGTGAGCAACTCTTCGTAGTCTTCGGTGGTTTCCGCCGAAGCCGCCCGCCAGTCCAACACCTCGAAGCCGCCGCCTTCCCGCACGCCCACCGCCACCAGCAGTACGCCTTGGCGGGCCGCCTGGGTAACGCTTCGCCGATACCGCAGGTAAATCCCGTCCACGACGATGGCACGATAGCGCCTCGGGGGGATCGCTTCACTCCGCCGCTGCTCGACTTGCTGTTGCGCTTGCTCCAGCACCCCTCGGATGGTTGCGGGCGACAGCGTCCCGCCCAGAAAACGCCGCACCCAACCGACCACCTTGCGCTGGCTCAACCCGCCCACGGTCAGCGCGAACAGCATCTGGTCCAAACCGTGCCGCTCATAGCGTTCCACCAGCCCGATCTCTTCCCGCCCGCGCAGCCGCGGAACGCGCACCTGCTCCAGGCTCCCCCACAGCGTCGTCCAACACTTCCGCACCGTGTAGCCCCAACGGTAGACTTTCTCGCCCCGCTGCTTCGCCTCGGTCACGCGCCGGTCTCGCTCGGCTTGCAGTAACCCTTCGACTGAACGCTTGAGTATCTCCCGCGCTTGGCCCTCGACTTGCCGCCACGCTTGTTCCATCAGCTCTCGCAGTGTTACCCTTCCACTTAGCGAAACGAACATCGGGTGTCTCCTCTCTGCGACCCCGGCTAGGGTCGTGGATTCCGGAGACACCCTTTCTTTTTCTCTCCTCATTTTCAACAGGAAATCTTACAGACGGGCGTTTCATTGGTTGCTGCCGTCTGACCCGATTGCTTCCGTCCGAGGCCCGGAGGATTGTGCCGAAACCTTGTCAGGCGCTTCTGCCGAGTTCTAACAGCCGAATCCTTGTGGGCCAGTCAACGAAGGGATCTGGCAAAGGGCGAGATGCGCCAAAAAGGGAACCCCTTGGCCCACGACGGCCCCTTCTAGAGTTCATGGTGAGCGGCAGGAACCCATGTCCCTCCAACGGGCCCAATTGCCCGCATCATATCCCCTTTCGTGCGCTGAACACTGCTTCGCCCTAATCGCACCCGCGCCGCAGACTCTGCTTATCGGGTCGGCCCAACGCGCCATGCGCTTGCGAAGTGTCCTTGATTCGGACGGGCTCAGAACCGCAGCGGAGACAAGAACGGCTCGTCCCGCAATTTAAGAGGACAATACCCTTCTATGCCGTTGTCGATGTGTGCGCAGGCACCTGCGGACGACGCTTGTGCCAGTCCGTTGCTTGCTCATAGGCATGGGCGAGCTGCAAAACGACGGCATCGCCTCCGGGCGGGCCAGTGATCTGCATGCCTATGGGAAGGCCTGTGCTCGTAAAACCACACGGGACGGAAATCGAAGGCAAACCGTAGACGTTGAACGGCGACGTATTGCGCACAGCAGGCATAATATCGTCCGCCCGCGGGTCCGAAATCGCCGGTGGCGGTACTGGCGTTGTTGGGATCACAAGAGCGTCCACAGACTCAAACGATTTTCGGATCGTTCGACGAATTTGAGCGAGGTCTCTGCGCGCTTGGATGTAGGCGGGCGCAGTCACCTCCGCGCCCACGCGTATCTTGCGGAGCGTCGTCGGCTGATACAGTTCTGGGGTTTTGGCAACGAATTCTCGGTGATATGCGAATGCCTCGGCGCCCCTTACGACGGCTCTCAAGGACTCCATCGTGCTCGACGGCATGGCCATCTCCCGGATACCAGCCGTAAGTTTCCCCAACCGTGATAGGGCCTGATTCATTGCGGCCTCAATTTCCGGATTGAGGTCCGCAAAGAAGAACTCGCGGGGTACTCCGATTCGCATGGAGGATACATTTGCCCGGAGAGCCTCCTCATAATCGGGGACTCTGATCTCCTCGGTCGTAGTGTCTTCTGGATCGTAGCCGGCGATTGCCTGTAGCATCAGAGCCGTGTCGGCTACAGTGCGCGTCATGGGTCCAACGTGGTCGAGCGACCAGGAAAGAGGGATCGCGCCGCGTATGCTCACCAGTCCGTAGGTGGGTTTGAGACCGACGATGCCGCAGCAGGCTGCCGGATGCCGTATGGAACCCGCCGTGTCTGATCCAAGAGCGCCGTAGCAGAGTTCGGCTGCCACTGCCGCACCGGATCCGCCGGAGGAGCCTCCGGCAATGTGATCCAGTTCCCAAGGGTTGTGAACGGCCCCAAAGTAACTGATGATCGAGCTGGGACCATAAGCGAATTCTTCCATGTTGAGCTTGCCCAGCAACACAGCGCCCGCAACCTTGAGCCTGCGCACCACCTCGGCATCTTCCGTCGGAATGCGATCCTTAAACAGAGCGCTGGCGGCAGTCGTCCTTACACCGGCTGTATCGAACAAGTCCTTCAGTGCAATCGGGACACCATGAAGCGGCCCCCGCCATTTTCCCCGGTTCACCTCAGCTTCGGCTTCGCGCGCCTGTGCGAGGGCTGATTCTGCCGTGATGGTGATGAAGGCATTCAGTGCGGGGTTAACTCGGTCTATCCGCGCGAGGCACGCTTTTGTCAGTTCCACCGGCGAGGCTTTTTTCTTGCGTACCAGATCCGCTACTTCGCGGAGGCCCATCCTCGTGAGGTCATCACTTTGGCCGCCGCTCACTGGCTTTGTCCTCTGAGAATTCTGGTCTGCTTCCGCCACTGCGGGAATCTTCGCCAAAGAAACAGCGGTTCCGGCCAAAGTCGCTTTGAGAAACGACCTTCGCGATAAATCATCGGAAGGATTCGTCATTGTGGCGGACAGTATCACACAATCTGCTTGCGATTCCATGGCAACTCTCCTATAGGGGAAATCCGGATCCCGTGGAATCAAGTGAGCGGGTGTATCGCCGACAAGAGAAGCCTACTTTCGTTCACGGTCTTCGCTCGGCCCTCTCGATACCTCAACGCTGCATAACTCCAGCACAGCGAGAGTACATTTTGGCACTCTTGCGCACGAATGTCAGAGACTGTGCGTTTTGATATCTGACGGCAACACCTCTCCCGACTCGACGTGAGGAGGCGGAACAGCTGCATTTGGGCAAGTCGCCCATCTGGAAGGTATATAGAGCCTGCCCCGAGAACGGCAACATCACTTCCGAGTACGCCGTCACTGTGGCGGAACCTTGACCGGCGGGTATGGTACTGGCGAGCGAGGCATAGCATACTTACGCTGCCAAGCAGCTAGGGATTCGAGTTGGGCAGGCCGGGAGCTAGCTGCTAGCTACTTTCCGTCGCAAAATGAGTCACTTTGAGTAATCCGCAGAGTGGTCCGGACGCCCAATGCATGGCTGGACTGCTCGATTTCATCCGCATAGCCTGCCTTTCTACCAAGGGCCACCGCAC
>JBARRP010000026.1:0-10363 GCA_049644285.1 Candidatus Acidiferrales bacterium
AAATTTTGAGTCTGGCCAAACTTGTGCTGATCAAGTACTGCTCGTTGTAGGCGGGGACGATCACGGAAAGAGTCGTGCTCGTCGGGTTCCTTTCCAGTTTGTTGGTTAAGGCAGGGAATGCTCCCGCACCGGGCTGCGGCACGTGAGGCGCATCAACTGGCGTCGTTGCTGAGTTTTTCTTCATCGTCTCATTTGGTTTCATGCGGTAGTATATGCCACGAGATCCCATTGTTTGCGAGAGGCTATTTTGTTGTGTGCGTCTATCTCAAATTCGTCTTGTCGTGATTTACGATATCCAGCCAGTCGATCCACTCTTTAGGCCGTTACGCAACGATTCGCATCCAATACTCATCATCAAATGCGAAACCAGCCTCTCCAGTAAATCCTCCTAGCCTCTCGTAACAGGCTCTTCGAAATACAACTGTAGAGGTGTTAATTGTATTGTACGTGGGGGCTGATCGTGGGATTTTGGCTTGGGCGGCAGCCATCGATGCATCAAATAGTGGTAAATCGCCCCGGCATCCCAGTAAGCAGGCTTTCCGCAATACACGATGGGCGAGTTGCGCCAATTCCAGAGGCGTTCGGGATGATTATCGATGTCTTGGATAGCCTCCCAATTGCCATCGTTCCAGTAGACATCAATCGTGTGCAAGCCGATGGAGAGCAGCCCTAACACAATGAACGCGCCTATCAGGATGCGGCGCCCCTGGATTTGTTGGCACACTGGATAAAGGAAGAAGCAGAGAACCGGCGTAATATCAGCGAGCAGCCTGGGTCCATAGGAATATCCGCCCCACCACATGAACCACTTGCTGTAGAGAAGAACCACCAGCACTGGCCCTAAGCTCAAGTACCTCAGAAACCAACTGCCCGAACGCCAGCCCAGGTACATGCCCCATAACGAAAAGATGAAAATGGGGGAATAGATGAATAGGCCGCGAGCGGGACTGAACAGAAGGCCGGGTAAGCCTCTTGACATGGGCATCGTCCAAGCCACGGGATCGCTCGCGAAGGGGGAACCCACGGTCGAACTTAGATAAACTCGGTTGTAAATCAGGATCAAGACGAGGGGTGGCAGAGCGAAGAGGATGAACCTGACGAGCACTTTTCTGTGTTCGTGAATGATCCATAGGCCGATGGGAAGTGCAAGCAATGCGTCTGTGGGGCGCATGACTACGGCGGCTGCGAGAGAGAAGCCTGCGTACGGGAGGTAGTGCTCCCGTTGTATTCCTTTCACCAGGAAATACAGGGCCAACGCCACAAAGAATTGGCTTGGCCCATGTTGCCACAAAGCTTGGCTGCTGACGCTGAAGCTGCTCGTACCAAACGCATAGATGACGGTAATTGCTAAGGCCCCGATTTCGCTGACCACTTCCCTCAAAGCCCAGAAAAGGAAGACCACAGAGAACGCGGTGATCACGCTGGCGGAGAACTTTTCCAGCTGCGGCAGCCAACGCGAGTCCGTAGACATCCCAGCCAGCACGGGAACAGCGTACACCGGCACCGCGAGCAGGGCGGGACCAGGGGTATAGGATGAGACATAGTGGCCGAAATGAAGCTGTAGGTAGTAGGGTTTCCGTCCACCCGAATACTTCTTCCTGGCTTGCTGATCAAACAGAATCGGAAAGCGGTCTAAATAGAAACTGTGATACCTCAGCAGACCAATCGGCAGATACCTAGCAGGGAGAGTGTCCCCGGATCGATCCACCTTTCCATTACTTATATAAGCCATAAACGTGATAGCTAACAGGACGATCGAGGAGAGATACCGAGAAGAATGAGGGCGAGGATGGAAATCATGCATGTCGGCACCATTCTTACACCTCGGTCACCCGAAATGCAATCCTATGAACTCGTCCAGTAGATTGGTAACACATTCAGTCCTTTCGATGGGTGTGCAATTGCTGGGGAGTGAGGTAGCCGAGCGACTGGTGGGGGCGCACGGTATTGTAGGTTTTCTCCCACTCCCGCAGTTCTCGGTTGAGCGCCGCCATTTCCAGGGAGCAGTCCATCACCTGGTAAAACTCTTCGGTGTGGGTGCGTTGGGCTCGTTCGACAGCCCCATTGAGCTTGGGGGAGCGCGGTGGCAACACGAATAAGCGCAGGCCGCGTTGCTGGCAAGCCTGTTCGAACTCGGCCGCGAATTCGCTGCCGCCATCGACCTGCACCGCACGGATCGGGAACGGCATTCGCTGCTGCAAGCTGACGAGAAACTGCGTCGCAGTGGCGGCGGTTGCGCGCGTGTGCGCCTGGATCACATCCCAGCGAGAGATGACATCACGCGCGGTGAAATGTTTCCAGATCACTCCGGGCAGTGGGCGAACCTCGAGAGTATCGACTTCCACCAGGTCACCGGGATGAATCGCTCGATATTCCTGGGGTTTTCTCACCGCGTAGGGACGAGGACGAAGCGATCGACGGGGGTAGCCTGAGCCGCTCCGCAGTGGCTCGACCAAGATACCGCGCCTCTTCAAATCCTGCAGAATGCGCCCCACCATCGAAGTGGAGAGTCGCAAGCCCTGGCGGCGAAGCAGCACCACCAGCTTGTCTTTCCCCCAGCGGGGAAAACGCCGACGCAAGTGCAAGACCTGATCGGCCCACTCGGGCGTCCAGGTCGGCTGACGTCGCTGATGGGGACGGTGCGACCCGCTCTCCAAGGAGTACAGATCGTGGGGGTCAAACCGTCGGCCAACGGTAGAAGGTGTTGCGGCTGATGCCGAAGTGGCGGCACGTGAAAGCTGCATTCCTCCCGCGAGTGCGGTAGAAATCCATCCAGGCTAAACGAACGAGAGCCTCTTGGCTCAACTCCGGGCAGCTTCTCTTCTCGGATGTGCATCCGGACACTCTATCTGAGTGTCACCAATCATTCTGAACGAGAACATCTATTCGAGGAATCGATCGGCCGTTTAGAAAGTCTTTCCAAAGCCGGATCGGATCGTGCAGGTTGACGTGATCACGGTGCCATCCGTCGTAGTAAGACTCTGGTTGCAACCGGCGATCTCTGTGGTCCTCCAGATGAGGTGGTGTCTGAGCTTGCCGGACTCTAAGCCGCGGATGTAACGGATCATTTCTTCCTGCCACTGGTCAGCCCCGGGTTGCGCCTGCGCTTCGTTGGCAATCTCCCAGATGACGTTGTCGAGGTCACCTAGGGTGGTAACATCTTCTTGACCCAGGGCCTCCTGGTAGGCCAATACCTCGCGCAGCTGGAATCTGTTGCAATAACTCCTCGCGGTAGCGGGTGCGATCGTCGCTGAATGCCTCATAACCAGCGGGGCGCGTTTTGCGGTAGGGTGCGGCGCTCCGTTTGATTTGGAAGTCGCGCCAACGACGCTGCAACCTGCTCAGAAAGTCTCGCGGCGGCTGGAACACGGTTATCGTAGGATCGACTTCGTTGCTCTTTCGTTCAGCAATAAACATCCGCGAATCATGGCCGAGGCGAAGCAGACCTCGATGTACTCGCTGGGCGCAGTTGGCGGCGCCATCACCTCTCTCAAATCGGGTTAGCAAGACGACCTTCATTCGCGCTTCGCTGTCCGCCGCGTTATGCCCCGAAAATCTACTTCATAATAGACGCGATCTGGCCATCCACACATGCGATCCACTTTGCGTCCTCTAGACAATGAGGATCGATGTGATGCATGCCGGAGGCGTTCCAACCTGTACCGCTTGCCGTGAGGACGGGGCTTGCGTCTGCCTCGTGCTCTTGATAGCGCCAAGGACTCAACGTCGTGACTTCGAATGCCCTGACTCGAAGGCCGTAGCCGCCATCACAGTCTTGGGCGTACCGAATGGCGTGCGAGCGGTGCGTAATGACCCGACCCGAGGGCCGCGCAATTCGGACGTTACCTTTGACCACAGGGCTTTTCCAATGCTCCTTCCACCGACCTGTTAGCTCCTTTGCATGGAAAAGATGCAAATCATTGGCCTCGTAGGGCGGAAGACCGAGTCCTGTGAACATCCACCACATTCCTTGAAAATGGAAAGGGCTGGGATCGACGTACCGTTTGCCCTCAAGCAAAGACTTAACAAAAGTCCACTGCGTTGGGAATTGAGTTGCCTTGTATAGCCGAATGGATTTTGCTTGGCAGGTTTCTGGAACCATGAACCACTGACTGTCCCACTGAAGCACGTACGGATAAGACAAGTGAAAGGGCTCCGTCAAGACGACGCGCTCATATTTCCACGCGAGGCCGTCTTCGCTGCTAGCCAGTGCAATATCCCCCTTTGACGTACTTTCATTCCAGACTTCGAAAAACATCCACCAACGACCGCCCGCCTGGACCATAAAAGGGTCTGCCACGAAAAGAGCGGGCACATCAGTTACATGCTGACGCGTCAGAACGGGCTGATCGGAGGCCTGGGCGGATGCAAAACGGAACGGACAGCTTCCCCGATAGATCCCAATGGACCATTCACGCCAAATTCTGGGTGCCATCGTCGGAAGTGGCTCTTCTGTCCGACCGAGCCACTTCTTGACCGCGCGCTTAACGGATTCCTTCGAAATCAATCCCATGATTGTATTGTTGCAGTCTTTCGGCTGCCCGACCACCCCCCATCCCCAAGAGTTCCCGAAACGTGGATGCTCCATGCCGAGAGCGCATTGGGAAGAGGATTCAAGGGGCAGAATTCACAGAAACTTCAGATCCTGCGAAGATAGTGCTCGGGTATACCGAGCACCACGAATTGCTCGGTCAAACGCTCGATTTCCGACGTTCGCTTTTGCCGCGCAAGATCCTCCATCACGTCCATGGGTACATCGACGGTGTCCGGTAGGTACTCTTTCGACCGATCCCTGCTCACGTGCCACCCGGCTTCTCGCAGCTTCACCGTGATCCGGTAGTTCCATAGCGGCCATACTCACTGGCGAGGACGGTTGGGGCGGGGAGGATAAGCAATTGCACTTAGCGCCTTCGTGAGCGGACGTCGGACGTATGATGGTGTCCTGCGGAAAACCTCACCGATCCAACCTGACATGTAAGCGTTGCCTACAAATACTCTACAGCCATGCCGCTCTCCGGGGGCCCATTCATATTTGTAGGGCTCGTTCCCAAACAAGAAATCATATTCCAGCAGGTTATCATCGTTAAAGCAGTCTTCGACCATGTATCGCAACAGAACCTTTCCAGGCTGAAGGGCGCTAAAGTCCGGATCGAGAGTCGACAGGTAACCGTAGATTCTGCGATCGTAGCGAAAACCAAAGTGGGCAGCGATTACTTTTTGATCCAATTTTAAAACTGGACAATTCAGGTAGTCTAGAGGGAGTGTCTGCGCCAGATCGCAATGAAACTTGCGCACTGCTTCTTGTGAGAATATCGAAGCTTGATTTCGTGCCTCCTGCCTACGCTGATGCAGAGCGAAGAAACCGTTTAGATGCTTCATAAGGTTAGAGGCGTCTGACCATTCCACTTTCAGCTCCCCTATCGCTCGGAATCGGTTGATTACCCTATTCATCTTTACCCTGACCTGCTTGGGGACGTAGGTCTGATAATACCGTTCCCAATCGGCGGTTGTAGGGACGTAAGGACACGTGCTGGTGGTTTCTTTCTGAAAGGAAAAGCCTGTCTGGTGAGCGATCTCCGAGATTATTGCTATCGTGTCTGAATCTTCAGGGAGATCAAGAAGATCAATATAATCCCACAGATGCTGGCACCCCCTCAGATACTCCAGAGCCGCTCGAATCACTTCTGCCTTACGAATTCCAATAACATCCATCCAGTCACTCGTTCGATGCCCAATAAAGTGAAGAGACCGGATCCTCTTGTAAGCGCCACGATAATCGATAAATAACATCAGAGGCAGGATACCGATCACTTCTCCCTTGTCTTCCACGACCAGCACGAATAACTCTCGACCTCGGCCAAAGTGTTTCCACCAGGTGAAAAGCCATTCCCATGTCATGAAGACGTGATTCGGTCGAGACTGATCAAGGAGGGGCTGCCACTTATCGCGGAGCGAGGCGACGCCCTCCATATCAAGGATTAAGGTCACGAGCATGAACTGCAACTCCCTCCGTCCGAACTTGATCGAGACATCGTGCGCACGCCGGAAAGCGATGCAATTCCGGAAAACAAGAGAGCAGCTAGATGGGCCGAGCTGGGCTACGTACGAAGGACGGACTGAAGGGCGAGAAGATCTGGGGGGACCAATGCCGCTCCCTCGAATGTGATCAGGCGAAAAGCGAGCGTTTCGGGCCTAGAATTTTTGAGACCTGCCGTAGCTATCCGGACAAATCGGGTGTCCCGGAGAACAGGAGAGGCCGAAGAATCTGCTCCACGGATCGTAAAGTCGTTTGAAGTGTTATCATTTAGAGAGAGAAGCTCAGGCAGTTCCGTGGCGACAATTGCACACAATAGTACGCTGACTAACAATGGAACGAAAATCCTGAAGGCAATGCTTCGTCGACGAGACATATCATGCCAGCCCATAGATAGGTTTATACAGCCGCCCGGAATCAAAGGCAAGAGATTTAAACCCACATTTCCGAAATGAAGTCGTTCCAGCGAGCCTGCGGGTGCTATCTTTCATCAGTATTTATGCGGGTCTAAACGCAGTGAAGACGCCTCGGAGGTAAACACCCCGTGGGTGAGAAACAAAATCAGCCCTTTCAGCTCTCGTTCAATGCTTCCTTGAAGGTCGATTTCCAGGGATCGCGAGTGACTTCCGATGGTGGCCTGATTCTGGTTCGCGAGTTGGATGAGCGACTGGGTCTGGAGAAGCTCATCGAGGAACACTTGAGCGACTCGCGACAGGGCTTGAATAAACAATTTACGGTGACCGATCTGCTGCGGCAGTCGGTCTACAGCCGCTTGGCGGGTTATGAGGACCTCAACGACGCCGAACGACTGGCAGCCGACCCGGCGTTCCGATTGATCAGCTCGCAGAGGATCTGGGACCGGGGCGCGGCGCTGACCTCGACCTTGCACTGGTTCGAGACCGAGCTGCTGACAAAGGAAGAGAATCTGCTTGGGCTGATGGCGTTGAACCGGGAGACGCTGGGGCAGGCGGAGTCTCTCGACAGCTCCGACCGCGTCGTGCTCGACATGGATTCCAGCGAGAGTCCAGTTCATGGTGAGCAGGAGGGCAGCGCCTACAACGGGCACTTCGAATCGGTCTGCTACCACCCACTGTTTCTGTTCAATAGTCACGGGGACTGCTTGGCAGCGAAGCTGCGTCCGGGCAATGTGCATAGCGCTGGGGACTGGGATGAATTGTTGTTGCCGGAGATCGAGCGCCAACAGGCGGAGGGCAAGGAAGTTGCTTTCCGGGCGGACGCGGCTTTTGCCAAACCGGAGATCTACGAAGCGCTGGAGGAGCACGGCGTGAAGTATGCCATCCGCATACCGGCCAACGAGAAGCTGGAGCGGGACATTGCGGAGTTGTTGAAGCGCCCCTTGGGCCGTCCCAGTCATAAACCAGTGGTCTGGTACAAGGGCTTTCTGTACCAGGCGGCCAGTTGGAAAACGGCGCGACGGGTGGTGGCGAAGGTGGAGTTCCACTTCGGGGAACTATTCCCGCGAGTCGGCTTTATCGTCACGAATCTGAGCCTGCCGAGCCGGGCAGTAGTGCGGTTCTACAATAAGCGGGGCACAGCCGAGCAATGGATCAAGGAAGGCAAGCAAGCGACACATTGGACCCGGCTCTCGTGTCATCGGTTCCGGGCCAATGAAGTGCGCTTACAGTTGAGCCTGCTGGCCTACAATCTGGGCAACCTGTGGCGTCGCCACGTGCTGCCGAAGAGGATCGATAACTGGTCGCTGACGAGCTTGCAGCAGCGGCTCGTGAAGACTGGCGGACGCCTGATCAAGCACGCTAGGTACTACTGGTTGCTGCTCGCCGAGGGACATCTGCATCGGCGGCTGTTTGGCCAGATGCTGGGGCGGATCTCGGCTCTGCCGGTGCCGAGCGGGTAGCACTCCGATTGCGGTTGCAAAATCTGGGGCCGAGGAGGAAGGTCGGTGCAGTGTCTGAGAAATCGATTACGCGGCAGCAAGCGAGGCTCGTCAGACTTGCAAGAACGAGCCGTCGGAACCCCGCTGATCGCGCTGGGGCCTGCTCTGGCGGCAAATTCGTTGTTTCGAGGGCAGGAGATGTATAGGATGCGCGAGAAAGTGAGCCAAATCGGAAATTCTGGACTGAAGCGTTCAAAGCGGATCGTATCCGCCGTATCGGACATTCATGACGTGCTATCACCGAACTCGAAGCGCCTTGAGTGGCTGATCCTCGCCTGGGGAATCCTGCTTCGCCTGGTTCCATATATAGCTAAGCGCTCCCTTTGGCTGGATGAATCCGAGCTTGCACTGAACGTCATCCACAGGTCGTTTGCTGGACTTCTCAAGCCTCTCAACTACGAACAAGGGGCTCCGGTGGGCTTCCTTATACTGGAGAAAGCAGCAGTCCGCGTGCTCGGATCCGGTGAATACGGACTGAGATTTGTTCCGTTGCTGTGTGGCGTGATTTCGCTCTTCATTTTCTATCGCTTGGCAAAACTTTCTATTTCGCCCAAGGCAGTGCCCATCGCTCTTGGTCTTTTCGCACTTTCAGGGCCGTTAATCTACTACTCCTCCGAAGTCAAACAATACTCCGGCGACGTGGTGGTGGCCGTACTCCTGTTGTACGCGGCAATCTACTATGAGTCGTACAGATTAAACCGGTGGGCCCTTGCTGCGTTTGGAGTCCTTGGTGCGGCTTCGATTTGGTTCTCCCATCCCTCCGTCTTTGTCCTGGTCGGTGTTGGCTTGAGCTTGGCGCTATTCGGCTGCGCTAGAAGTCGCTGGCCTGGCGTGCGGAGGCTTTCGGTTGTCTTTTTGCTTTGGGCACTAGGCTTCGCGGCTTGCTACGTTCTGTCGCTCCGTCACCTGAGTAATGACAAGGCTCTGCTGGGTTATTGGAGCTTCGCCTTCCCTCCTTCGCCTCTTCTCTCTCTTACCAGCGTCAGATGGTTTCTGGACACGTTGTTCGGGGTTTTCCGGAACCCCGCTGGCCTTGGATTCTCGGGTCTTGCAGCGCTCGCGTTTCTCGTGGGTTGTGCCTCAATGTTTTCGCGGAACGCAGAAAAAGCTCTTATCTTAGGTCTCCCCTTATTTCCTACTTTGATCGCCGCCGGTCTTCACAAGTACCCGTTCAACGGAAGGCTAATACTGTTCCTTGTACCTACGCTGCTGCTCTTTGTTGCCGAGGGCGCAGAGCGAATTTGGTCCAAAACTAGAGACGAAGCTCCGATTATTGGGGCCTGCCTCGTTGGATTGCTCTTTCTTCAACCGTTGCTCTTTTCTACCTATGACCTGATCAAGCCGAGGGCAAGTGATCTCCCACTGGGGATTGTCCACGGCAGGGAAGAAATAAGGCCGGTCATGAAGTACCTCCAGGATCAACAGCAGGAAGGGGATGTGCTGTACGTTTACAACTACGCAGTGCCTGCCTTCCTCTATTACGCCCCGCGCTTTTCTTTGAATAACCTGACTCTCGTTACTGGCTCGTCGGGTGGTTGGGAAGGCTACCAAAGAGACTTAAATCGCCTTCGGGGTCACAGAAGAGTTTGGTTCCTGTTTTCACATACTCGCAATGGTGCTGGCTTCGACGAGGAGCCGTTTTTCTTATACCTCTCCGACAAGAGCGGCACCAAACTTGACTCCTTCCAGACCGCGGGCGCTGCGGGTTACCTCTACGATCTCGCCGGAACAAGCAATGCTGTGGCTCGAAACGCGAGACAGGCCCAAGAACCCGTCCGATAAACAACGAGCCAATCCTGGTTAATAATCGCCAGGCATTCGGCAGTTGCAATAGTTTCTGGCCGGTCTCGCCGTTTCATTCTGAGATCAGGCGGCAATCAATTTTCCGACATTAGGAATGTGCCGTAGAGTTCATAAACCTCCGGATCCATCGGGCGTTTCTTGGCTAGATGCGCCTGCTCCTGGGGTGTGATGACAACCCTCACCTGCTGTGCAATCGCCTGCGCTACTTCGCTTTGCAGCGCGAAGACATTGTTCAAATCACGCTCATAACTCTCCGCCCAGAGATGCTGATCCGACGATGCGTCGATCAACTGAACTGTGATACGCGCGCGATCTGCGGAACGCATCACCGAGCCTTCAATCACAGCGTCCGCCCGCAATTCACTCGCAATTTCGCGCATCGATTTCTTCGAGTTCTTGTACGGCATTACGGAGGTCCGCGATAAATTGGGCGAATCGCTTCCCGTTTTGTTGGGAACTGTTGTGCGACCCTCTTCCAGAGACTCAAAATAAGCCATTTTAACCTTTTGTGGAAGTTGTCCCTCGCATCAGGGAACAGGAAGCAAGTCCAATCAGAAGTTTGACGTAATGGGAAACGGGAAGCTGCTGGTGGAGATGCCGCTGCCGATGGT
>JBARRP010000027.1:0-3858 GCA_049644285.1 Candidatus Acidiferrales bacterium
TTTGTGTGCCGAACATGTTCGATAGCTTGGAGGTGAAAGTCCTCTACCCAACCTGATGGAGGTGAAGGGTTAGCGAAGCGCAAGGGCGTCGACCGCGAGGCGAGGTCTGAAAGAAGCGCGGAGCAAAAGTGCGAGCCGATGGACAAGAACTGGATTCGAGGCAGGCGGCGTCGGACGAACTGGCAAAGGACAGCAAAGTCCGTATCCATCAAGGGCGCTGGCTGTAAATCCGGCGGTTGCGCACTGACGGCGATCGAACTTACTTCGGGAGATCTCCCGTTTGTCACGAAATCGTGACTGGGGATGGAGCGATCTGTCCTGACCGGGCGGGAGAAGTCAGCAGAAGGCAGAGTACTCGCGAAAGCGAGGAAGGCCCGAACGGTCCTCCGCAAGGAGGGTAATGGGAGTGGTGAGTAAGCGGCGCGACTCATGAACGACAGGCGGCAGAAGAACCAACTAGGGTTGGCCTTTCCGGCAGAGAGTAGGAGTGAAGCTCCGACGGCTGCTGACAAAGGGACCGAATCGTTCGCGGCGAAGCGCATGACTGAAAGCCCGGCTATGGCCGAACGGTTGATGGAAGAAGTCTGCGAGCGGGAGAACTGCAAGCAGGCATTGCGACGAGTCAAGGGCAACAAAGGAAGTCCTGGCGTGGACGGGATGACCGTACATCAGCTGCCTGGATACCTGAAACAGCACTGGCCAGCAATCCGGGAACAACTGTTGAACGGGACCTATAAGCCGCAGCCGGTAAGGCGTGTGGAAATCGAGAAACCAGAAGGCGGAGTGCGAAAGCTCGGCATCCCGACGGTTAACGCAAACTGCACTTAAGCACAGCGAGCATTTGGGATGGGCGGAGATCCGCCACCCATACCATCCGCTGCGCGGTCAACGTTTCCCCGTACTCAAGAAGCGACGTATCGCTGGCAAAGACACTCTCATTCTCCGTGGACTGGATTGTGGCACCTTCAGCGTCCCGCGGGAGTGGACCGATTGGGCCGATCCTTCCCCGGGAGACTCGTTGAAGCTGCCACTGCAGCGACTCGATGCCGACTCCCTTCTTACGTTGGTTACCCTCCTGGATTCGCTAACCCAGCGATCTACAGAAAAGAGTTGATTTATGAATTCATTTGGAATATTGTCAGACCAGTCTTTTAGATGGTCTGCTAGTTATGAAGAAGAAATCCTCCGCCGCCCTACGGAAGCGTCGTCAGGCCCTACTAGGCAAGCTGCCTCCCCTCTCTGTCATCCTTCGCGGTTCTCTCATCGAACGTTACAAGCCCTGTGGCAAGCCTGGCTGCAAATGCGCCAAGGGCCGCGGTCATGGCCCCAAGTACTACTTGTCCGTGAGCTTCCCGAAATTGCGGCCGCAAGTGGACTACGTTCCGCAGAACCGTCTTGCGCAGACCAAGAAATACCTCGCCAATTATCAGCGCGCTCGCAAAGTCTTAGAGCAGATCTGCGAGATCAACCGCGAGTTGCTGCGCCGCCGAGAGGCGCTTTGAAAGCGCACGATGAGCACCGCTTCTTCCTCGCTCATCGTGCCTGCGGATTTCCAATTAGCAAGCATGATCGTCGCCAACATGCTCGAGAACTGCCTGGACTTTCCATCCAATGTTTTGACAACTGCGGAGGTGACCGATGAACCCGAAAATCTCGGAACAGCAACAGCGCAAGCCGGCGTACATTTATGTGCGTCAGTCGACGCTTGCCCAAGTGCGCCACCATCAAGAGAGTACCGAGCGTCAGTATGCGCTGCGGCAGAAAGCTGCGGAACTGGGCTGGAGCGAATCGTCGATCCGCATCCTCGATCGGGATTTGGGAATATCCGGTGCCCATACGACGGGGCGCACGGACTTCAAGACCCTGGTAGCGGATGTTTCGATGGGCCAGGTGGGCGCGGTGTTTGCCTTGGAAGCTTCCCGACTGGCGCGCTCGAGTGCCGATTGGCACCGACTCCTGGAGCTATGTGCGCTGACTCGGACACTGGTGATCGACGAGGATGGCTGCTACGATCCGGAGGACTTCAACGATGGTTTATTGTTGGGACTCAAGGGCACGATGGCGCAAGCGGAGTTGCACTTTCTACGCGCGCGCCTCCTGGGCGGTAAACTCAATAAAGCGAAGAAAGGGGAATTACGGTTTCCCCTACCCGTTGGATTCTGTCACGACGAGGATGGTCATATCGTTCTTGACCCCGACGAAGAAGTGCGCGGCGCCGTATCCTTGGTGTTTCGCTTGTTTCGAGAAACAGGCAGTGCCTTCGCCGTAGTGCAGAACTTCGTCAAGCGCGCATTGCGTTTTCCCAAACGCGCTTATGGCGGGGCCTGGAACGGCAAGCTGATATGGGGTCGTCTTACTCACACGCGGGTGTTGTGCATTCTCAAAAACCCATCTTACGCCGGCGTGTATGTTTTTGGTCGCTACCAGTATCATCAGAAAATCAGCACGACCGGCGAGATTCAGAAAAAACAGCATGCGGTCGCTATGCCCGATTGGCGCGTCCAATTGAAACAGCATCACGACGGATACATCAGCTGGGACGAATTCATCGAAAATGGCAAGCGCTTGGAAAAGAATCGCACGAAATGGGGAAGCGACGATGCTAAGCGGCCCGGCTCGTGAAGGCTTGGCCTTGCTTCAGGGGCTGCTCTTGTGCGGTAACTGTGGCCACGCAATCACCGTCCGCTACACCGGCAACGGCGGCATTTATCCGACCTACCTTTGCAACCGACAGCATCGCGAAGGACTGGCGACCAAGGATTGCATGAGCTTTCGTTGTGACCTGCTCGATGCCGCCGTTTCGGAGGAAGTGTTGAAAGCGCTGCAACCAGCCGAACTCGAACTCGCACTCGCCGCTCTGCGGGAACTCGAAGTACGCGATCAAGCTATTCTGCGTCAATGGCAGATGCGACTCGAGCGCGCTGAATACGAAGTTGCTCTTGCCGAACGGCGTTATCAGGAAGTAGATCCATCCAATCGGCTTGTAGCCAACACGTTGGAACGCCGTTGGAATGAAACATTGCTTCATCTGCAGGATCTGAAAAAGCAAGCTGAGGAATTTCAACGAAAAGAAGCACGAGTCTTTACACCTGAGCAAAAAGCGAGGGTGCTCGCATTGGCTAGGGATTTCCCGCGTCTATGGCATGCACCCAGCACGCAAGCCAAGGACCGCAAGAGGATGTTGCGGCTACTCATCAAAGACATTACGGTCAACAAATTGGTCGAGCAAAGACAGCTCTCCGTTCACATCCGCTGGCAGGGCGGCGCTTGCACCGACCTCTTCGTGCAGATTCCACCAAGTGCAGCGGGTCGTCATCGTTATTGTTCTCCGATTGTCGATCGCGTCCGCGACTTGGCGTGCAGTTTGCTCGACACACAGATCGCTGACCAACTCAATCGAGACGGTTGCATGAGTGCGAAAGGTAAATCGTATACTGCAAAAATGATTCGGTGGATCCGTTGGCGCTATCAGATTCCACTTGCAAGGCTCAAGAAGTCTGAGGAGTTGACTGTTCAACAGGTCGCCAAACAGTTCGGTGTTAGCGATGGTGTGGTCTACTACTGGGTCGAGCACAAGGTGATCCAAGCACGGCGGCTCAACCCTGGAATGCCTTGTTGGATTACACTCACTGCAGCGGACGAGCGAAAACTGCGCGATTGGGTGCGCAATTCAACCAGAATTCATTCAGATTCCTAACGTGATTGGAGGGGAGTGCATTATGAAATCATCATCCCGACCGTGCTGGATCGATTTCTCCAGCAAGCGGTGATGCAGGTTCTGCAACGCAGGTGGGATCGGACGTTTTCCAAGCACAGCTATGGGTTCCGGCCCGGGCGATCGGCCCATCAGGCGGTGGA
>JBARRP010000028.1:0-20790 GCA_049644285.1 Candidatus Acidiferrales bacterium
CTTACCCTCGGTCTGCGCGCTGTCGCCGGGATTCTGCTGGGCCTCGGCAACGCCGGCCCCGATCATTAGCGTGCCCAACATCATCCATAGCCAATAGATTCTCATCTGCGCCTCGCGCTCCTCCTCAGCGGGTTATCGGCACGTCTTCGAACGGAGGGAAGTGCGGGACCTCCACCGTGATTTTCTGCACGTCATCGGGAGGTGCCGGAAACTTTGCCCACAGCACCGACTGCGAACCGGGAGCAATGTTCGCGATGTTGTGGCTGCATACGCAGGTTCCATCCGCATCACGCACGACGAAGTATTTCTTCTTGTTTGCTGCATCAATCAGGTGAATGCCGGCAATGTTGCCGAACTCTTTGTCACCCTCGCCGAACTCGTAGCCGAAAGCCATACCGTTCTTGGACTGCAAGACGAATTTCAGGGTGAGAGCGTTGGAACTGCGCTTGAGTTCCTGAATTGTGAGGGTTAGTCCCGGCAATTCACCTTGCGTCGGGGGCGCATTGGAGCTCGGAGTAGGCGCGGACTGCGGCGCCGGCTGCGGCTGTGGTGGGGGTACGGCAGCCTCTTCCTTTTTGCTACAGCCACCAAGCACCTCAATCGACGCTAGCAGCAAGAATGTCGTGAAAACATGCACGATTCTAACTCTCAGCATCGTCAAATCTCCCTTCGCGCTGGTTCTACTCAGCGCCACGTTATGCCCTTCGGGCCGACCAACGTACCTTGCGACTGCGGGGGTTAATCCAGGAGATGCTGCGGCCGAATTCGGTATTTGATTTGGCGCTGTATTCATTACTGCTCCTTTTCAGATATCAGAATCTCGAGCGGACCTTTTGTCTTCACTTGACGATAGGGGCGCATATGTATCGGCAATCTCCGTTGCGGTCGGGAAAGATGAAACACCTGTAACCCCGGCCGGTCGTACTGAGCCGGAATTTCCGAGTGGGACCTCTGTCTCGCGCATCGTACGCTTCCCCTGCCCTCGACACAACGAATTCGCCACCAGCGGAAGGCCCAGTGCAAAATAGTCGGAACGGCACTAGCACCCTTCCGGTTCGCGCCCGGATATATACTGTCAGGCATGGACGGCGTCAAAACGGCGCTTCATCTCAGCGTAGTCGGCCTGGTCCTTGCGTCTTGGTTTTGGTACACGCGGGAAGAGCCTTGGAATGCGATGCGCATCCTGGGCGCTGCGCTACTCATCCCCTCATTCGCGCTGTGGGGACTTGCCCGGATTCAGTTGGGGAAATCTTTCGCGGTCAGGGCGCAAGCAAAAGAGCTCGTTACCCGCGGCCTCTATGCCCGAATTCGCAATCCCATTTATCTCTTCGGGTCATTGATGATCCTCGGCATGTTCCTTCTGCTGGGCATGCCTGTTTTACTCTTGGTGTTCCTGGTTCTTATTCCGCTTCAGTTGTTCCGGATCCATAGGGAAGAAAAAGTCCTCGAGGGAAAATTTGGAGAGGTGTATCGGCAATATAAACGACAGACCTGGTTCTAATCTGCGTCCGGACAAATTTCCAGATGCAGCCACGGCGGTTCGCACACCAGCCGGCGCAAAAGCTGTCATCGTCCTCGCCTTTACTTCTTCAATATCGTGGTACAGAACTGGCATTGACCCCTTCCCCTGCCGATTCTATTGTGAATCGCCCGCTTCCGAGACAGCCGGTTTGCTTTCGGACTCGGCGCGAAAGTATCAGGTGGGGGATGGAGCGTCGACGCGAGCCTCGAATCACAACTTCTCTTCCCGTGATGGTCCGCGGGCTCGACGCGTTCGGTCACCCGTTTGAACAGGTGGCTCGCACGCTGGACATCAGCCCGTCCGGCGCCCGGCTGGAAGGCGTGGGGTGCCTCACCCGTCCGGGCCGGCCGATCGACCTCGAGCACAAACGGCAAGTGTGCGGTTTTCGCGCGGTGTGGGTCGGCGCGGAAGCGAGCCCTCGGTTCGGACAGATTGGAATCTGTCTTTCCGAACCCAGTTGGAAATCTTGGACGGAAACGTTCCGCGGGCATTTTTCCGATTCCCTCGAACCTGCCGGTGAGCCACCCGCGCCACGATCGTCCGTTACCGAGCGCCCTGCAGGACCTTTCGTTCTCCCGGACTACGGCCAGGTGGAGAGACGACGCTTTAGTCGTCTTCAGTGCGATCTACCGGTGCAAGTCGTCGGCGCTGGCTCCGCGTCGTGCCTGACCGGAGCCGTGAGTGACATCAGCTTGAATGGTTGTTTTGTTGCGATGCGGGATCCCGCCCCCGTTGGCAGTGAGGTTGAGCTCTCTCTGGAAGCTGGAGAGGGAGTGCACAGTCGAGGCCTGGTGCGAAGGTCACTCCAGGCCACGGGTATGGGAATCGAATTTACCGAGATGACCGTGGCGAATTTTCGAAGGGTTCAAAGCTTCGCGCGGGACTCGGTTCCGCTCCATGGACCAGCGGAGAGCGCCGAAGTTCTTGGAGCGGTCGCGCCCCAGGGTGAATCCGCTTCTTCCGGCGCGGCTGATGTGGTGGATGCAGTCCTGCGCGTGCTTTCTCAGAAGGGATTCTCAGTCGCGATGAAACGGAAGGACTGAATCCGCAAGCAGTGGTTCAGTGGTGTCTTCCTACTCACTCCAGTTGCTTCGTGCGGAGAAAATCGCGGACGACGACCGCGGTATCGCGGTGTTCGCCATCGACGGCATAGTTCATCCGCTGCATATCGGCGTCGGAAATCTTGCCGGAGAGGTGTTCGATCGCCGTGCGCGCTTCCGGGTGGCGCTCGAGTGTGTCGCGGCGGGCGATGGGCACCGCCTCGTAGGGCGGGAAGTAGTGGCGGTCATCTTCGAGGATCGTGAGATCGCGCGCCGCAAGCAGCCCATCCGTGGAATTTCCGGCGACTAGATCCACTTGGTGATCGAGCAGAGCTCGATACAGAAGGCCGAGGTCCATGATCCTTGGGGATGCGGCGAACTTCAGATTGTAGCTGCGCGCCAGCCCCTGGTAGCCGTCCGGGCGTTCCATGAATTCGTAGCCGAAACCGGCGCGCCAGTGCGGCGCCACGCGAGCCGCATCGGAAATTGTCTTCAAGCCGAATCGCCGGGCGTCTTCGCCGCGAACCACAATCGCAAACGTGTTGTTGAATCCCAATGAAGGCATCACATCAAGCCCAAATCGCCGGGCATATTCCTGGCGCACGCCCTCAAGGACCGCGCCCGGATCGCTCGCCACCGGCTCTTTGAGAATCGCGGTCAGCGCCGTCCCGGTGTATTCCACATACGCATCGATCCGTCCCGCCAGGAGAGCTTGCTGGCAGATGTAGCTGCCGCTCAGGTAGAAGCGCCGCACGACTTTCAGATGCGTGTGGGATTCGATTTCCTGCGCGAGAAGCTCCCCCAGAACAGCTTGTTCGGTGAAGTTCTTCGAGCCAATGACAATCGTATCGCGGCGATTGGCGCCACAACCGGAGAGCAATGCACTCCAGCAAACGAGGAGGAGGAGACCGGTCGAACGTTTCATCGCGCGTAACGCAGCCGGCGCTCGAGGAATCCGAGTAGAACGTCGGCGCCGATGGCCAAAAGAGCTGCGGGAATGGCGCCCGCGAGAATCAGTTGATCGTTCACCATCGCTAGCCCTCGAAATATGAACTCGCCGAGGCCGCCGGCGCCTACTGCCGCGGCAATCGTCGCAATGCCGATTGTGAGCACCGTGGCTACGCGAATTCCCGCAAGAAGATAGGAGTACGAAAGCGGCAGCTCGACTTGGAAAAGAATCTGCCGATCCGTCATCCCCATGCCTCGCGCGGCCTCACGAACGGCTGGATCGACGCCCGTAATTCCCGTGGACGTACCGCGGATGATGGGAAGCAATGCATAGAGCGTCAGCGCAGCGATCGCGAGCCGGTCGGCGCGATCTCCGAGCCAGGGGACCGGCAGCAGGAATCCGAAAAGCGCGAGACTCGGAATCGTTTCGGCGACGTTCGCTGCACCGAGAATCGGTTTCGAGAGCCACGGCCGGCGAGTGACGACAATGCCGAGCGGCACTCCAATCGCGGTGGCCAGCAGCATCGTGATCGCCACCAGCCAGATGTGTTCGAGACTGGATTGGAATATCTCGCCGCGGTTGTGAATCAAGAAGGGGATCAGGCCCATCGCGTCACCTCACTCGCAACTTAGGATGTTGCATCGCTCGCTCGGAACGCCGCGACGAAGGGCTCATCTGCGCGCAGGAATTCCGCCGGAGAGTACACTCCAACAAGGCGTCCTGCTTCCACCAGGCCAATGCGGGTCCCGAGAAGCAGCGCTTCATGCACGTCGTGAGTCACGAAGACGATGGTTTTTGCGAGGCGCCGCTGAAGTCCCTGGAACTCGCGTTGGATTTCGCTGCGCGTCAGCAGGTCGAGCGCGCCGAACGGCTCATCCATCAGCAGGAATGATGGATCGGCAGCGAGCGCGCGCGCTACGCCGACGCGTTGCCGCTGCCCGCCGGAAAGTTGGTGGGGATATCGCGCGGCAAACTCGCCGGGTTCGAGCCCAACGAGCTGGAGCAGTTCCTTGACCCGCGACCGGATGCGATCTTCCGGCCAGTGTTCCAGGCGCGGGACCAGCGCCACATTGCGCTCGACCGTGAAATGAGGGAAGAGACCTGCATCTTGAATCACGTAACCGATTTTGCGGCGGAGCGCGATCGGGTCCCAATTGCGCGTAGAACGCCCCGCGACTCGCACCTCGCCCGACGTCGCATCGAGCAGCCGATTGATCAATTTCAGCGCAGTTGTCTTACCCGAGCCGCTGCGACCCAGGAGGACCAGCGTCCCCCCTTCCTGGATCACCAGGTTCACACTTTCAAGGATAGTTCGGCCGTTCACTTCGTAGCGAACGTCGCGGAACTCAATGACGGGATCGTTTGGTGGGGCAGGGCTCATTTGTTTCGGCAGGCTAACAAGCACCACCAAGCCTGTCAAACCGAAGCAACCGGCAGATTTAGGCCCGAGCGACGGGGCGCAACCCGGGTTGACGGGGAGATGGGTTCGGGATGCGAACATGGCGATTGCGGGCGAGCAGCCTAAGGGGATTTCCGGATGCAGGACCCCCGCCCCCCCCCGGGTTTTTTGTAACGATGTGATTCCATGGGAGTTCCTCGGTGGAGTCGGGCAAGGATTTGATTCTGAAGGAGTTAGAAGGTTGTCGTGGCGGCGATTCACGGGGCACGTTAGCATGAGAGTACACAGGCGTCAAATGGGTACTCGTGTGGAACTGGGCAGCGCTGCGTTTTCAAATCTGCTCAGCGACTTAGAGAAGGGAGAAAGGCCACTGACAGACAAGTCTATCGTAAGCAATTTGTCGCTGCACGGCTAAGGTGGTGGGCTAGACCGCTACTGCATCGCAGGACGCGCACGCCGCCGCCCGCTACTGTTGCCAGCCGCCGCCCAAAGCCTGGTAAAGCTGGACCAGAGCCTGAAGCTCGTTAAACTGAGCCTGAACAAGTGTGAGCTCATCGGAAAAATAATTTGTTTCGTTCGTCAACACTTCCAAGTAGTCTGTTGCTCCGGCATTGAAACGTTGCTCGGAGAGTTGCGCTGCATCTCGAGCTGATTCCGTGAGCTTCTCTTCCTGAATTCGAAATTCGCGATTTTTCCGATAGGCCACGAGCGCATCTGAAACATCCCGAAACGCACCCTGGATGGTCTGCTCGTATGCCAGGAGCATTTCTTGGTGCTGCGCTTCCGCGAGTCGAACATTGGACCGAAGTCTTCCTCCTTCGAAGATCGGCTGCGCCAGCGACCCGCCGAAGTTCCAAATTCCAGCCGGACCAGTAAACAGGTTCGTGAGCGCCGAGCTTTGATATCCAGCCGTTCCGGTCAACGAGATCTGCGGGAAGTAGGCGGCCCTGGCCACACCGACCTGCGCATTGGCAGCAATCAGATTCTGCTCGGCTTCGCGGAGGTCCGGCCGGCGTTCCAATAGCGACGAAGGGAGGCCGGCGGGAACTTCGGGGGCGTGCGGCTGCTCGGTCAATTTGGACCCGCGAGGAATGGCCCCGGGATTATTCCCTAGGAGAATGCTCAGTGCGTTTTCCTGCTGCTCGATTTGCCTTTCCAGGTCGGGTACCTGCGCTGCGGCCGTGTAGACTAATTGTTCCGCCTGGCGCTCGTCGAGCATGGTATCGATTCCGTGTTCGGTGCGCATGGCCGTCAGTTTCAGGGATTCCGTGCGAGAACCGAGAGTGCGTTTCGAGATTTCCAATTCGAGATCAAGTTCTCGAAGCTGAAAATAGCTGCCGGCAACATTGGCGACTAGAGACGAAATCACCGCTTGCCGAGCCCATTCCTGGGCCAGCAACCTGGCTCTCTGCTCTTCGGTTGCTCGGCGATACCGTCCCCAGAAATCGAGATTCCAGGACGCAGAGACGTTTAACTGCCCTGTTGTTTGCTCAAACCCGGGAAGCGGACCGGACGCTACTGAGCGCTGGCTAGTAATGTTGCCGCCGCCGCTCAGGGAAGGAAATTGGTCTGCGCGGGTGATTCCGAGTTGAGCCCGAGCCTCTAGAACTCGCGCGGCCGCAATGCGCACGTCGTAGCTCTGTTTGAGGGCCGTGCGAATCAGACCCTGCAGTTCCTGGTCCTGGAAAACCTTCGACCATTCTTCGTCGCCCAAAGAGTCGCGTTCGCTCTTCGCGATCTGGTCGTCCGTCAACCCTCGATACGTGGCTGGCACACTCACGCTCGGCCTGGCATATTTTGGGCCGACCGCGCAGCCTGAAAACCACACCACAATTGCGCCAAAAACAACCAGGGAAACCCATGCGGAACGAGCGCCACCAGAGTGTCGAGTCATGGTGATTCTAATCTCCAATTCCCTGTTCGGCCGCGACGGCATTCCCCGGAACGGACAACTGCGGGCGTGCCGACCGAAAGAACGAGAAGCGGTCCAGGACTTTTTCTTGAAATTCTTCCAAGTAGAGGTAAATGGCCGGAGTGACGTAGAGCGTGATGAGTTGGGAGACCACCAAGCCGCCGATGACAACCAGGCCGAGGGGCCGACGGGAACCGCCATCCGCGCCATAGCCGAGGGCGATCGGCAGCGCGCCCAAGAGCGCCGCCATCGTCGTCATCATGATCGGGCGAAAGCGCTCGATGCTGGCGTCATGAATCGCCTGGTCGTCCTTGATGCCTTGCTCAACCCGCTGTTGCGCGAAGTCTACGATCATGATCCCGTTCTTCTTCACGATTCCCATCAGCATGAACATGCCGATGTACGCGTACAAGGAAGCTTCCGAACCAAACAGCCACAGCGTCAATAGGCCGCCGAAGAGCGCCACCGGCAGTGACGATAGGACCGTGACGGGGTGCAGATAACTTTCATAGAGGATCGCCAGAATGACGTACATCACGAAGAAGGCGAGCAACATCAGGATCGCGAGGCTGGAAACAGTATTGCGAAAGGTCAATGCCTCGCCCTGAAGGCTTCCCCGAATACCGGGCGGCAGGATTTCCTTTGCCGAATCTTCCACAAACTGAGTAGCCTGGCCGATCGTGTAACCGGGCTTGAGGTTGAAATAGAGAGTCACGCTTGTAAACTGGTTGATGTGATTGACCGCCTGTGGCCCGACAATCGGTTGCCAGGTCGTAAGCGCGTTAAGCGGGACCACCCGCGTCCCATCGTCGCTCTTGATATAAAGCCGATTCAGGTCTTCGGGTGCGGAACGTTCATCGTCCTGCACTTCCAGTATCACCTGGTACTGATCGGTGGGCTTCTTTATCAGGTAGCTGTAGTTCTGTGAGTAGGCGTTGTGCAGCAAGCCAAGGATACGGCTCTCTGACACACCATAGAGCTTTGCCTGATCGCGGAGAATGTCCACCTGAAGGTTCGGAGTGTGGTTGTACAAATCCGAGTTCACGAACAGGAAGCCAGGATACGCGTGCATCTTCCCCATTAGTTTTCCGGCGACGGCGTAGACTTCGGCCGGATCGATGCCGGAGAGCGCGTAGGCGAACTGGCCCTGTGTGTTGGCAGTGGCGCCGGTGCTGATCTCGAGGACCGGGTTGGGCTGCAGAAAAGTCATGGTCCCCGGGATTCTGGAGTTAAGCCGGCCCATCAACTCTCCCGCGACTGCCTGGATGGGAGGTCTCTGGGACGGGTCTTTCAGGAACCCTATGACGAATTCCTGATTCGCAGGCAAGAACTGGGAATTCCCGCTCATGGTGAAGGTTGTTTCTACCGCGGGATTGGCCTGCAGAACTTTTTCGGCCTCGGTCTGGTAGGCGCGCATTTGATCCGGCGACGAACCTTCCTGCGCCACAAGCACACCGCGGATAAACGAGCTATCGCCGACCGGCAGGAATGACTTGGGAACGACATAGAACAGGTACCCGGTTCCCACGAGACAGATCGCCCAAGTAACGGCCGAGATCCACCGATGGCGGAGAAAGAGCCACAGTGAGCGCCCGTACGAGTCGAGCACTCGACGTTCAACGGCGCCGACGACTCGCTCCATCCAGGTCTTTTTCGCATCGCCGCCGCGCCCTTCGAGCAGCCTGGATGTCATGAGCGGTGTAAGCGTCAGAGAAACGATGCCACTCGCGAATATCGAGACGATGATCGTGATCGAGAACTCGCGGAAGATGCGTCCAATCAGGCCGCTCATGAACACGAGCGGGATAAATACCGCAGCGAGTGAAATCGTCATGGCCAAAATCGTGAAGCTGATTTCTTTCGCGGACTTCAGAGATGCTTCGAGCGCACCCTGCCCTTCTTCCATGAGCCGGACGGTGTTCTCAAGGAACACGATGGCGTCGTCCACAAGAAAGCCGATCGCCAGGGTGAGCGCCATGAGCGACAGGTTGTCGAGGCTATAGCCCAGGATCTTCATAACGACAAACGTCAGCAGCAACGACAGAGGCAGCGCGACGGCGGGGATGAACGTGTCCCGCGCGCGGCCGAGAAAGAGGAAGATGACCATCACGACCAGCGCGAACGCGATGTACAGCGTCTCCTGCACGTCTTTGGTGCTGTTCACGATTGTCTGCGATCGGTCGTAAATCGGCACAATAGCGACCGAACTGGGAAGCTGAGCCTGAACGCTGGGGAGAAGATCTCGCACAGATTTTGCGACTTCGACTGCATTCGAGCCCGCCTGGCGAAAAACGGCCAGGACCACTGTGGCTGAAGGCACATGGTGCCCCCTGATCCAAAACCGCATGTCGACGCGCTCGTTCTGGACGCTATCCTTCGCAAGCGCGACATCCTTCAAGTAAACCGGCGCGCCGTTGCTTTGGCCCACAATCAGCTGGTCGTATTGCTCGGCAGTGCTCAATTGTCCCTGCGGCTGAAGCAGGAAGGTGCGATGCGGGCCATCGAACTGACCTGCACCGGTGTAACTGGTGCCATTCCTGAGGGCACTGTTCAGGTCGTCCAGCGTGATGTTGCGAACGGCCATCGCGGACGGGTCGGCCTTGATCCGCACCGCCGATTGCGTGCCATATACCGCGACCTGGCTGACGCCGGGCAGAATGCTGACCCGCTCGCCGACCTGGGTGTTGGCATAGTCGTAGAGCTGGCCAGCGGTGACAGTGTCGCTGGTCAAGGCAACGTAAAGGATAGGCTGATCGTTGGGATTCGTCTTGGTGAACGTGGGCGGGCTCGGCAGGTCTACCGGCAATTGTCCCTGCGCTCGGGTGATCGCGGCCTGAACGTCAGTGGCTGCTGCGTCGAGGCTCTTCGAGAGCGCGAACTGCAGGACGAAACTCGTATGCCCCTGGCCGCTGTTGGAAGTCACCAGTTCCAACCCCGGGATCTGCATGAATTGCCGCTCGAGCGGCGTCGCCACGTTGTTCGCCATCGTCTCGGGTGTGGCGCCGGGATAGTTCACTTGCACCTGGATTACGGGATAATCCACCGCGGGGAGATCGCTCACCGGCAGTCCCAGATAAGCGATCACACCGAAGAGAAGGACCGACGCGGTCAGCACAGCGGTCATCACCGGACGGCGAATGAATGGTTCGGACAGGTTCATGACTGCCCTCCTCGCTCCTTGCTCTCCTCACCACCGGATTTGCTAGCCGGATTCGCCGTATCAGGCGCGCCCTGAAGAACGCGCACTTTCAAACCAGGGACCACGGTCAGATGGCCCGTTAGCACAACGTTCTCGCCGGCGGCCACTCCGTTTGTCACGACGACGTTGCCGCCCTGGCGCTGCCCCAACGTCACCTGCCGAAGTTCGGCTGTTTCGTCCGGCTTGACTACGTAGACGAATGGCCCTTTCTGGCTGATTTGCGTCGCCTGGTTGGGAATCACTACCGCACTTTTTTCTGTCGCCAGAACGAGCCGGACATTCACAAACTGACCCGGCCAGAAATGACGGTCCGAGTTCGGGAGGGTCGCGCGCAAGCTGACCGTGCCAGTTCCGTTTTGTACGGCATTATCAAGAAAGGTCAGCTTGCCCGTGCGAGCACCGTTTTCTCCATCGGAAGGGAGTCGAACCAGTGCTTTCAAGGTTCCGCGCGCCATCTGCTTCTGGACCTCCGGAAGATCGCGTTCGGTAATGGTGAAATCTGCGTAGATGGGATCGAGCCGCTGGATCAGCAGCAGCGATGTTGCGTTCGCCTGCACCACGTTTCCGATGTCGACCAGGCGCGCGCCTGCACGGCCTTCGATCGGAGAGTGGATGAAGCAGTATTCGAGGTTGAGCTTAGCGGTCTCGAGGGCGGCCTGGGCGGCTTCCACTTGCGCCTCGTCGACGTCAACGGTGTTCTTCTTTGTATCGTAGTCCTGTCTCGAGATGGCCTTCGTCCCCACCAGCTCCGCGTCGCGGGCGAACTGGATTTTGGCGAGTTCTAATGCTGCCTTCGCTTGGGCGAGGTTGGCTTGGGCCGAATCGAGCTGCGCTTGGTAGGGGCGAGGATCGATCACAAAAAGGAGCTGGCCCTTCTGCAGATTCGCACCATCCTCGAAGTGCCGTCCGGTAATCCGACCTCCGACCTGGGGTGTCACAGTCACAGATTCGAACGCGCCATTCCTCCCGATCTCATCGAGGTAAATGGGCACGTCGTGAGACACCGCGACAGAGACAGTAACCGACGGCGGCGGCGGCTCGAACGCGGCAGTGACCTTTTTTCCGCAACCAACGGACAGAACGGCAACTAGGCTGGCCAGCCCCAGCATGAAATGGGGTTTCCAACGCCGAGCTTTGAGGATTCCGTGATCCATGGATCTTCCTTCCTTTTGAGATTTCATAAGTTCAATCAAGTTTGCTTCGGAGGCTTTGTAGTGGCGACTGGATTTGGCCAGTTCTCGCCTCCCAAATCGCGCCGCTTCGTATCGTTCCGCCAATGCCAGAAGACAAGGCCGTAGAACACAAGCAAAGCGACGAAGCTCAAGAGAATCAGCGCCTGTGCTCCAATGCTCAAGATCTCCCTCATGATGAACACCCAGTTCTCGCCCTGCACCTGGAGGCCCGCTCCAATCACAAAGTGGGCCTTCAGCGGCGCAGCCGGCGACCAAAGTCAGTGACCCAATCAGAGATGCAGAGAAAAACAAGAATCGCAAGTACCGCGATCATGCCGAACGCAATCACAACGTTCCCCTAAACTGAACTCTTGCCTTAGAAACCGACGAGTTCGTTCCGCCGGAAATACTTTTTCAATATCTGGCGCAACCTTCGACGGCCGCGAAGCGCTCGGGACTTCACGGCGGAAATCGACAGTCCTAACATTCCTGCTGTTTCCTCGGTCGAACGCTCCTCTACTTCCCGGAGATGCAGAACCGCCCGGAAGGTCAGTGGAAGTTCACTCATCGCTGAAGCGAGAATGTGCCGAAGCTCCTCTCGCGAGTAGCGTTGCTCGGGAGTCGGGGTCTCGTCTGCGACTTCAACGGAGAACGGAGCGTCTTCGGTGTTAGCGGGACGGTCGAAGTGCAACTCTCCCAATCGGCGCGTGCGCAGTTTCATGAGCGATTGATTGATCGCAATGCGCGCGAGCCAGGTATAAAAGCGGGAGTCTCCACGAAATGTGTCCATGTGCAGGAAAGCCCGTGCAAAAGAATCCTGCGAGACTTCCTCGGCATCTTCGTGGTTCCGAGTAATCTTTTGCGCGAGCCGGAAAATGCGCGGACCGTACCTCGTTACGAGCTGTTTGAAAGCCTCCGGGTCGCGTCTCCTGGCAGCGTCAACGAGCGCGGCGTCGGGTTCCTGCGAGTTCGGGACGACAGCAACGTTCGTCCTCAATGTGGTCACTTCATTCATGGCAACAGACATCAGGTGCCTCCGTCATGTGTGCGCTATTCGGTCCCTGTTCTGCACAGCCTCTTGAGATTTCGCAGGACGTGCCCGACGTAAACGCCCCGACAAATGAACTCCACTCCGTGATTCTTCATGTCACGGAGAACTTGCGCCCCGTCCTGGGTGATTACCGTGACACCCGTCAGGTCCACGACGAGCTTGCGCGCTCCGAGCGAATCGCAGGCGCGCTCCCAAGCTTTGCCGAGTTCTGCTGCCCAGGGTTCGACGATCCCACCTTCGAGAACCAGTCTTCGTTGGACTTCGGTGTCGATGGTTGTGATCTTCAGCATTTACCGTCTGCCGTTCGCTGCGTCAGTGATAGCAACGCGAATGCCAAAGACGATCGGACTACATGTGATTGAATTCAGGGTGGATCGGAAGAACTGCGCGGGGAACTGTCGAAAGTGTCGACGCGAGTGTCGGCTTGTGACGAAGCTTATGACACTGCTCGGGGGTCAATGCCAAGCTTCTTTATGCGCGAGATCAGCGTTGTTCGTTTGATTCCCATACGAGCTGCGGCACCATCGGCGCCCCCGACGCGTCCTCCTGCCTCTTTCAGAATGCGTAGAATTTCCTCTCGCTCATTCCATTCCCGGGTTCCGGCAACGGGAACCGGCGCTGCGGCGTCGTTCTTTAGCTCGCTAAGTGGAACTTCGAGTGTCGTGCCGCGACTGAGGATCACGGCGCGCTCGATGAAATTCTCAAGCTCGCGAATATTCCCGGGCCAATGCCATCGTGTTAATTTCCTGATGGCGGCGGCAGGAATCGATTCGATCTGCTTCTCCATCCGCTGCGCGTACTTCTGAGCGAAGTAACGCATGAGGAGAGAAATATCGTCCGGGCGTTCGCGCAAGGGTGGGATCCGGATGGGAAAAACGTTGAGACGGTAGTACAGGTCGCTGCGAAACTGACGATCCGCGACCATTTTCTCGAGATCGCGATTCGTTGCAGCAACGAGCCGGATATCGACCTTCATCGTCCGGCTGTTGCCCAAGCGCTCGAATTCGCGCTCCTGCAACGCTCGCAGAAGCTTCGGTTGCACCTCGAGTGGGATATCCCCAACTTCGTCCAAAAAAAGCGAGCCCTTGTCGGCAAGTTCGAGCCGGCCGACTTTCTGTGAGACCGCGCCGGTGAAGGCCCCCTTCTCGTGGCCGAAGAGTTCGCTTTCGAGCAAGCCGGTCGGAATCGCCGCACAATTCAGCTTGACCAGGGTGCGGTCTCTTCGCCGGCTGCGCTCATGGATGGCGCGCGCAATCAATTCCTTGCCGGTGCCTGTCTCCCCCAGCAGCAGAACTGTGGAATCGCTTGGCGCCACCGTTTCCACGAGCTGCAGAACGTGGCGCAGGGCCGTACTCTGACCCACAATGCCTTCGAAATCCATTTCGCCGCGGATTTCGTCTTCCAGGTAAAGTTTCTCCTGTGCGAGTCGATCCCTTAGCTCGGCGATTTCGCCATAGGCCAGCGCGTTTTCAACTGCGATGGCCACCTGGCTCGCAATTTGCGCAAGAAAATCAACGTCGTCCTGCGTTAAGGGGTTCTCTTCGAACCGGCCGAGTCCCAAAAGACCAAGGACGCGGCTCCGGCTGATCAGCGGCACAAAGCATCCAATCTTGAAGCCCTCGGCCTTGCCGGCATTCATCGCCTCGGCCTCGAACGACGGGAAATCCTGGAGCTTGCCCACGAGTGGTTTGCCCGTGCGGAAGGCGATACCAGGTGGCGTACCTTCGATGGGAATCAGGTTCTCCTCTTTTGCGAATCCCTTACTCTCCGGGAAGTCTTGAGCATAGACGCGCAAGTGGCTGCCCTGCGAATTCGGCAACATTACGCCAGCGGCGTCGCACTTCATGACGCGCCGAACGCTTGCCGAGATGGCTCGCAGCAAATCCCGAAGGTCGAGATTCGAAACGATATGGTTGGTCAAATCAAGCAGCAGGTTCAGCCGTTCATTCTTGCTCTCAAGCTCCGCCTGCGCGCGGTGGGCCTCCTCGAAATTGAGCGCTCCTTCGATCGTCAAGGCAACGTGGTTTGCTACCAGCGAGAGAAAACTGACTTCCTCTTCAGGATAGGCATTGGGGCGCGAGGAGCCCACCTCAATGACGCCGAACCGCCGATGTGCCGTCGTCAAGGGCAGGGTACACGTGGAGCAGATGCTCAGTTCGCTCAGGATTCTCTTCAGTCCCTGGAAGCGAGCCTCTCGCCCCCAGTCGACAATGACCAAAGGCTGCTGATTTTTGTACACCCAGTTACTCGTCGTTTCTTCCGCGGGGACCTCTGCCCCTGAAATAACCGCACTCTTTACGGTGGACTCAAACAGGCGCCATTGCACGGTGGAATCGCTTTCGTCGAAGATTACGAAATTCAAGTAATCGAAAGCGACGACGCGACGCAACTCGCCGGCAAACAATCCCTCGAAGGACTCGCAATCGCGGCATGCGGCAATCGCAGCCGTTGCGCGCAGCAACGCCTCATAGCGTTTGGGTGATTCACCCAGGGCAAGTTGCGGCGAGATGCTCATGACCCTCTTCGGATACCCTCAGATCTAGATACGTATGAGATTCTCCAGGCTAACACGGGGATTCAGTCCAACTCAGCCGGCGATCGCTCCTTTAGACGCGTTCCACCTCGGGATCGAGCAGACATTCGCGCAGGACGCCCTGTCCGACCATACCCGTCGCCCCTAGAAGAATCACCTTCACGTATGACCGCCTTTCAACTCCGCCGACAGCTAGTAACTTTACTCGAACTCCAGCACAACAATTTCGGGATTCGATCCCAGCCGCAGCGGCGGTCCCCACGTTCCTGCTCCGCTCGAAGTGAAAACCTGCATCTTCCCGATCCGGCCTAGGCCATACAGGAACTGCCGGTAAATGCGTCGCGCTATCCAGCTCCAAGGTATGAACTGCCCAAGGTGCGTATGTCCGGATAGCTGCAAAGAAACGCCGGCGGCCTCCGCGATCTCCGGATGGTCGGGCGCATGCGTCAACAGAATGCTCGCGCGATCGCGATCGAAGTGGATGCCGTGTAGTACCGACGCAAAGTGGCCATCGCTCGCTGCGTTCCGGTACGGCACGCCAATAATCTGCAAACCGTCCACTTCCACTTTCTCATTGCTGAGCACGCGGACTCCGGCCGCCGCAATGGCATGCAGGTATTTGCTGTCGTCCCCAAATTGCTCATGATTTCCCGCGACGAAATACGCGCCGTGTGGCGCCACGAGCTCGCTTAATGGCTCCGCTGCTCGCCGCGCGTCGATGGCCGTCCCGTCATACAAATCTCCAGCAATAAAAATCGCGTCCGGCTCTTCCTTCAAAACCTTCGCAATCATGCGCCGCAGAAAACCGGCGTTTCGCACGTGCCCTAGGTGCAGATCGCTGATCAGCGCCGCTGTTCGCCCGCGCCACGCCGCCGGCAAGTTCGCGAGCCGCACCGTCGTTCGCGTGACGCGCGTCCAGCTTGCGTTGAAAACGCCGTAAAGTCCGGCCACTACTGCAGCACCGAACAGCAATTCCACGGTCCGGTGGAAGTTCAAGTCCAGCCCTGCCAGCCGCGCAACTCCGAAAATAATCCAGGAGGAAACCGCCGCGGGGAAGAGGAAAGTCAGCAGACCTACCCAAACCGCAGACGCCCTGTAAAACGCGCGCAGAGCAGCATTTGTATAGCGAAAGGCGAGTAGCGAAGCAACCACAAAGCTCACCGACAAAAAGCCGAAGACCGGTTTGATCCAGAGCGCCCCGACGGTATCGCTCCGTGCGGGCGAAAATGTCCACGTCTCATAGAGGAGAAGATGCGTCAAACAAAGAACGGACTGAATCATTCCAACGAAACCGATTAAATGTTTTCGTACCATTGGATTCCTCAACCCGCGATTCGCATTGTCGGCGTGATGTCGCCTTCACCGGTTCACGAGAACTCCCTGAGGTCTCAAGCGGCCTGAGTGGCAGATTCCTTCCGCCGCTGTTTCAGCAAGCTCTTGGCGATGGCGGCCATAAACCAGTCGTTAAAGCGGTCGGGCAAAAAAGTCGACATGAATACCAATGGCTTGGCGTGGGCGCCTACAACGTAGCGCGTCTTAGGGCGAGTGGCTTGGATGGCCTTGACGATCTCGCGAGCCACGACGTCGGGGTCGGACGCGGAACCGGCGGCAGCGAGGAACAGTGCGCGCTTCTCCTTGGCCTGAGGGCCGTAGGCGGTGTGGCCGGACGCCTGCTGCAGGGTGTCGAGGGCGATCTGGCCCCACTCGGTGCGAATGGCGCCGGGCTCAATGACAATAACGTCGATGCCGAAAGGCTTGAGTTCCATGCGCAGGCAGTCGCTGAAGCCTTCAACGGCGAATTTGGTCGCGTGATACCAGGCCCCGAGCGGCTCCCATCCCTTGCCCCCAATTGACGACACGTTCAGGATCTTTCCCGACCGCTGCTGCCGCATGAGAGGCGTGGCCAGCTGGACAAGGCGGGCAAGGCCGAAGACATTGACCTCGAACTGGCGGCGCGCTTCGTCGAGGGGGACGTCTTCCACCGCTCCATATGAGCCGTAGCCGGCGTTGTTGACGAGGACATCGATGCGGCCTTGTTCAGTGCGGACTCGTTCGGCCGCCTGGACGATGGAACTGTCATCGGTGAGGTCGAGCGGCAGCAGGGTTGCCCCCAGCTTCTCAAGATTTGCCATGCGGTCCAGACGCCGCGCCGCCGCATAAGTTGTATAGCCCTGCTCAATGAGTCTCTTTACCGTTGCCTCGCCGATCCCAGCCGAGGCGCCTGTGACCACTGCTACCTTTTTCATGTTCCTTTTCCTCCTTGACTTTTAGTATACCGACTAACCGTTTGTGGTATACTCAGTATAGTTGGATGTAGGGTCTATGAAAAAGGTTCAGACAAAAAATGCAGGAGCCAGGGAGAGTGGTTCGGCCAAGCCAAATGCCATCGTGCTGGCGGGACTGCGGCTGTTTACGCAGTACGGATATCGTAAGACTTCCATCGATGATATTGCCCAGGCGGCGCAGGTGGCCAAGCGCACGGTGTACCTGCACTTTGAGAACAAGGCGGCGGTCTTTCTGGCAATCCTTGAATATCTCGGCGACCAGGTGCGACAGCGGTGCGCTGCGGCCGAGCGCGCGGGTGGCACGGCAGTGGACTGGCTGACTGGGTTGCTCGATGCGTACTTTGGAATGGGGTTCGAGCTCTTCAGCAAGTCCGAGCACATGCCGGAGCTGGAGGAGACCTTCTCAAAGCTGGCGCGGTCGAGGATCGGCGACCTGAATACGGAATACCAGGAGCGGCTCGCGAGGTTTTTGCGATCGCTTGAGAAAACGGGCGAGATCGGAGGGCCTCCGCAGGGACTCACTGTGGAGCAGATCGTCCAGATCTTGATCCGGGCGGCCGAGGGTGTCAAACATGATCCAAAGCTGCTGGGCGATTCGAAGGCACTTCAGCGGCGTCTGCGGGAGTTGGCGACGCTTGCCATTGCCGCGATGAGAAAGTAATTCGACGCGAAGAGTCTCGCAGCAGGAGAGTTCGAAGCCCGTTGAGAGGCTGGACGCGGTCAATTCCACAAGCCAGCAAAGAGTTTGTAATAATCAACATCGTTGTGTTTAACAAGCAAGATGAATCCCGAGTCGTCGGCCATCCGCAAGTTATATAGAGCCTGCCTCAAGAGCGGCAACATGACTTCCGAGTGGCCCGTAATCCAGGAACTTCCGCTCCGCGCCACACTCGAATGAGGCTGGCTGGGAAGAGAACCAGCGGTGTGAAGATAGCGGTCCGCTTTGCGAATAGGTAAAATGCCGGGTCTATGGCCCAAGTGCGGATCGGCCACCCGCCCCTCGATCCATGTCGGACCAAGTAAGAGATACGCCGCTGCAGGGTGTGTGCAATTAGTTTCCTAATCGTCATCAAGTAGGTAGAGCCTATGAGTAATAGACCTCTGCGGATCGGCTGACGCGTTTGGGGTTAAAGATATCTCCTGGTACCGGCAATCCAATTGCTCGGCTTCTAAAGAGTCTCACTATGCTGTCGCTATTCAAGCGCCTGTGGCGCCAGGAATCCGGTAGCGATCTCACCGAGTACGCGCTCCTGCTGATGATGATTGCACTCAGCGGTGTTGCCGGAAGCCAGAACCTCGGGAAGTCGATTACGCATAGCTTCAACGCTGCGGTGGATAGCCTGGTTGCCGGTTCTTCGGGCGGGGGTGGCACGATGGGCGGTGGTGGCGGTCAGGGTGGAGGCAGCGGCGGGCAGGGCGGCGGTGACGGTGGTGGCGATCATGACGGTGGTGGTGGTCATGACGGTGGAGGCGGTCATGGTGACCAACACTAAACTGCCGGGCGACGGTCCGTGAACATCCGTCCCCGCAGTCGGGCAATGCCGCGTGAGCCTTTATTTTTCTCTGCTGGTCGCGACCGCAATTTTCGTGTGGCTCAATTCCCGAACGCCTTGAAGAAGTCCAAGAAGCTTCCCCTCACCCACATCAGGAAAGTCGTAGATTGATCTCTAGCGATTTCGCGTGGGGCCCGACGATACAAGTTGCGCTCCCGATCTATGTATAATAGCCCCGCCTCAGGAGGGCAGTTCATGTTGCGCATAAACGACGAAGCTCCCAATTTCACCGCCGAAACTTCGCAGGGGACGATTAACTTCCACGAATGGATCAGCAACGGCTGGGCCATCTTGTTTTCGCACCCCAAGGACTTTACCCCGGTGTGCACCACGGAACTGGGTTACATGGCCGGGCTGCAGCCGGAATTCGAGAAGCGCAATTGCAAGATCATCGGGCTGAGCGTGGACCCGGTGAGCAGTCACAGTAAGTGGGCCGTAGACATCGAAGAGACGCAGGGGCACAAGGTGAAATACCCGATGATCGGGGACCCGGAACTCAAGGTGGCCAAGCTTTATGACATGCTGCCGGCAGACGCCGGCGATACTTCCGAAGGCCGCACCGCTGCCACGAACGCCACCGTGCGTACGGTGTTCGTGATCGGTCCCGACAAGAAGGTCAAGCTGATGCTCAGCTACCCGATGAGCACCGGCCGCAACTTCGACGAAGTGCTGCGAGTCGTCGATTCGATGCAACTCACGGCCAAGCATAAAGTGGCCACGCCGGTGAACTGGAAACAGGGCGACGATGTGATCATCCTCCCGGCGGTGTCGGAGGAAGAAGCCAAACAAAAGTATCCTGGCGGCTGGAAGGCCCCCCGGCCATATCTAAGGATTGTTCCCCAGCCGAGGTAGCAGTCTGCAAGCGAGGGTGGTTCGCAGTGATCCTCAAGCAGTTTTATCTGCCGTGCCTGGCACACGCTTCCTACATGATTGGAGACGAGGAGACAGGCACGGCAGCAGTCGTTGACCCGCAACGGGACACGGACCAATACATCGCGTTTTGCCGCCGAGCACGCGCTCAAGATCAAGCGCGTATTCCTGACGCATCTCCACGCCGATTTTGTCGCCGGGCATTTGGAGCTGCGTGATCGCGTGGGCGCAAGAATCTATCTGGGCGCTACGGCTAAAGCGGCGTATGCGTTTACTCCTCTTCGCGATGGCAACATTCTCGAATTCGGACGCGTACGCCTGAAGGTGCTGGAAACGCCGGGCCACACTCTGGAATCGATCTCCATCGTCGTTTACGACCTGAACGCCAGCGATACGCAACCGCATGCTGTACTCACCGGGGACACTTTGTTCAGCGGCGACGTAGGACGCCCCGATCTGCGCGCGGCACTGGGATGAATTGCAGGCGGCTGGCGCGCAGATCCTCGATATGCGTGATGCAGCCGAATTTGCTTCGGCGCATCTAGTGGGCAGCATCAATATCGGCCTCGTCGGCCAGTACGCAACGTGGGCCGGAACCGTGCTCGATCGGAAGGATCTGATTGTAATTATCGCGGACCCTGGCCAGGAGAACGAATCCGCAGTTCGCCTCGGGCGCATCGGGTTCGATCACGTGGCCGGATATTTGAAGGATGGATTGCACAGCCTCGAATCGCGGCCGGAGCTGATCGCCTTCACCGAGCGCCTCAGCGGACAGTTCGCCGCGGAACTCCTGTCATCGAGTCATCCGCCGCTGGCCATTGACGTTCGCGCGCCGCGCGAGCGCGATCAGAAGTACATCGCAGGAAGTTTGGGCATCCCGCTCAATCATCTGACGGAAAATCTGGAAAAGCTGCCGAAGAACCGTCCCTTGCTGGTCTATTGTGCGGGCGGCTATCGGTCGTCCATCACGCGAGCTTGTTGCAACGCAGCGGATTTGATCCCGTCGGTGAAATTGCCGGCGGCATCGTAGGATGGGAAGCCGCAAAACTGCCAGTTCAAACTGCCCAGGTTTTGCCATAGAAACTTCGGAGTCGCTAACTTCAACAATGAGCCTTCATTCGTTAGAAGAATGAGATGTAGAAAAGGGTGTGCAGTAGTTCCGTGATAGTTCCCGGTTCGTCGATTATTACCGGCCAATTTTCTGAATCACACCCCTAAAAGCTGCAGGCGAGAAGGGTTATTCTCTTTCAGTTGGATTTTTGTTTCAGGAGGAAGGAGCTCCGCTTCCGGCTCAGATCTTGGCAG
>JBARRP010000029.1:0-12085 GCA_049644285.1 Candidatus Acidiferrales bacterium
CAGTAGGCTGGGGTTCCGGCTCCCCGACCCTGGATCGTCTCCGACTGACCTTGAAAACACAGGCTCACAAGGCCTCTGATTCTCCGCAGTCTCGGAGAAGAGGGCGGGGGGCCGATCTACGGTACAGACTCTGAAGGCTCGAGCTTCCGGCCTCAGGGGCATTCGGCCTCCTCGCCGGAACAACACCCACCGCGCACTCACTCTCACACAAAACGAAGATACAAGGGGCGTATAGCTATACGCCCTCACCATTGTCAAGATCGTGAATCTACTGAGCGGATTGGCGCCGCGCATAGTGGTTCAATTCTTCTGCCAGTAACGCGCGACCGCGGCATAATCCACGTCCTCTTTCGCCGCGGCTTTTACCGCGCTGTACGTTGAATACGCTGCGGCCGCTGCGGGCAGCGAGATGCCGTGCTGGCGAGCCAAGTCCAGCGCGAGTCCCATGTCTTTGTGCATCAGGCGCAGCGGAAAACTCGGAGTGTAATCGCCCTTCAGGATCAGCGGAGCTTTGATATCGAGCAAAGGCGCGCGGCCCATGCTCGATTGCAGCACTTCGAGCAGGCGCTCGCCCGGCACGCCGGAAGTGTTCGCGAGCGCGAGCGCTTCGGCAAACGCATCGACTTCGAGCGCCAGGATCAGGTTCATTGCGAGTTTCACCGTCTGCCCCGCGCCATTTGGTCCCAGGTGGAAGAATTTTTTTCCCATTGCTAACAATACCGGTTGGACGCGCTCGAGAACGCGCGCTTCCCCTCCGATCATGAATACCAGTTCGCCTTTCTTCGCGCCCCAGTCGCCGCCCGTCACCGGAGCATCCAGAAAATCGGCGCCGCGTTCCGCGCATGCCGACGCCGCACGCCGCGCAAGCTCCGGCGAAACCGTGCTCGAATCAATAAGGACCGCCTCCTTTCGCAGCCCTGTGAGTGCTCCCTGCGCGCCCCACAAAACTTCTTCGAGTGCAGGCGGATCACTTACAATCGTGAGCAGGACGTCCACTTGCGCCGCGAGTTGCCGAGGTGACTCGCCCCAACGCGCTTCTTCCTGCACGAGGTCTTCCGCCTTCGCGCGCGTCCGGTTCCATACCACCAGCGGAAATCCTGCCTTCAACAGATTTCGACCCATCGGTTTGCCCATCAAGCCCAAGCCAATTAGTCCCACCGTCGGTTTCATTCAGTCCTCCAATCGCAGCGCAGGATACCACTCCACAGAAAGGACCTGAAAATGAAAAGGCTGAACAAGAGGCGGAGCATAAGGAGCACTTTCTCTGTCATCTCCGATTTCTGGAGTCCGGTGGACTCGATCGGAGTCCTGAAATCGGACCCGAGCGGAGCAAGCTGTTAGCGGCGCTTGGAGTGGGGAGGATGCTTCGAGGCAGCGCGAGAAGGAGGGGTGGGAGGCGCGCTGGCGTTCGGATTGCCGGAGCTCTCTTCCATCGCGATCAAATACTGGTAAGGAATCTCGACACGCAGAGTTTTTTCTTTCCCGGATTGGGTGAAACGGTCTTCGAGAAAAACTGATGTCCCGGAATCGGAGACCAATGTGCCGATGGCGGAAAGCTGCAAATCGCCGGCGCGGTAATGCGCTTCCACACGCTTGCCAATGAGTGACTGATAGTGGCCCATGACACCCAGTCTTGCCGCGTGCCAAAGAGCCGTCAATGGTACCACGGGTTTATATACTACAGTAACTAACCTTCTGTGTTATCTAGTGGTGGGAGCCGTGGGACTCGGGTTCCGCAGAAGAAAGTAAGACCCGGGGAATCTCGTCACTATCTTTGATCCGCAAATCGGCCATCACCATCAGCAGCAGCGCCGCCACCGTGCCGAACGCAATGACTGCGTACGCGACTGGCAGGACCCAGCCGAGGCTGCTCTGACCTTGGGGTCCATGTGAGGTCATCCACCACACGCCTGCGCTTGCGACAATGGCCATGGTGATCGCCAAATTGCGGCTCAATGCTGAAATCTCGAGCGGCTTCTGACATCCCGCACAGACGAGGTCATCCGAGTACGCCACCACACGTCCAGCGGACATCACCGTCAAGCAGTTTGGGCAAGTGCGCGCCGCCATCTTGCTGGTCTCCCCAAAGCACAATAACGCCTCGGTGGATTATTTCACAAGAGCGAATTCGACGCGCTGGCGGAAAGGATCGATGCGTTCCGCGCGCACTCGCACGCGATCGCCCAGTCGGAAGCTGATTTTGCGCCGGTCCGATACGATTGCATGGTCGCGCTCGCGATAAAAACAGCGCTCTCCGGTGAATTCCTCGATCCGGTCAATCCCCACAAGGCCCTCAACAAATACCTCGAGCAGCTCGACGAAGAACCCGAACTTCTGCACGGAAATAATCAAAGCATCGTATTCCTCGCCGAGGTGGCTTTCCATGAATTGCGCCGTCTTCCAATCCATGAGTTCGCGTTCCGCCGAATCGGCGCGCCGCTCGGATTCCGAGGATTCGTCCGCAATCTCGTCCAACTCCACACGCCGGTACGGCCCGAGCGTCGCCTCGGATTGCGGCTTCGCCTGCTGGCGTTTGTGGCCCGCCTCTTTAGAGGCGGGGCCCTTCGACTTTGAGGTCATTGGGGCTTCGCCAGTGATGGCAGCCTGCGGATTGTCCAGCGCCCATTTCAGCGTTCGATGGACAATCAAGTCCGGATATCTCCGGATCGGCGAAGTGAAGTGTGTGTATTCATCGGTGGCAAGCGCGAAGTGTCCGAGCGGTTCGGCGGCGTAGCGCGCTTGCCGGAGCGAGCGCAGCATCAGATAGGAAACAATTCGCTCTTCGGGTTTGCCTGCGATTTTCTCGGTCAGCCGCTGATAATGCTGAGGGCGGATATCGATTTCATCCGACGCGGGCAGCACCACCTCCATCGCCCGCATCCGGCCGTGGCTGAGGCGTCCTCCGCTCGCGGATGGCTGAACGCGCCCGTGCCGGACAGGGAGGCGGCGCTCGGCGAGATCGCTGACTCCCAGGGAATAACCGAACGTCTTCGCCAGCTCCTCGAATTCGAGAACTTTCTTAGGATCGGGCTTCTCATGCACGCGATAGAGACTGGCGATGCCGCGGCGCTCGAGGTAGCGCGCCACCGACTCGTTGGCGGCCAGCATGAACTCCTCGATAATGCGGTGGGCGATGTTGCGCTCGCTGCGCACGATTCCGATCATGCGGCCCGCCTCATCGAATTCAATTACAGGCTCGGGCAGATCGAAATCAATCGAGCCGCGCGCGTTGCGCCGCGCGTTCAGGAGCAATGCCAGCTCCTTCATTCGCCGAAATTCCGGTGCCAGCGCCGCATAGCGCTGGGTGGCTTCCGGATCGCCTTCGAGGACTTTATTCACGTTGGTATAGGTCATTCGCTCGGCGGATCGAATGACGCCGGGCATGAAGTCGGCATGAAGAACCTGCCCCTCGCCCGAAATTTCCATCAGAACGCTCATCACCAGGCGGTCCACGTGCGGGTTCAGGGAACAGATGCCGTTCGAAAGCTCTTCGGGCAGCATCGGCACGGCGCGATTGGGGAAATACACCGAGGTGCCGCGGAGGCGCGCTTCACGGTCGAGCGCCGCACCGCGCCGGACATAATGCGCCACGTCCGCGATGTGCACTTGCAATTCGTAGCCGCCTTTGCGATGCGCGACATACACCGCGTCGTCAAAATCGCGCGCCGTTTCGCCGTCGATCGTAACGATGGGCAAATCACGAAAATCCCGCCACCCCGTCAAGTCTTTTTCGCTCGCCTGCTGTGGCACGCCGCGCGCCTCCGCCATCACCCCCTCCGGAAACAGGTGCGGCAGGTGATGTTTGCGGATGATGATCTCAACGTCGACGCCGATCTCGCCGGGCTTTCCCAGGATTTCGATCACACGACCGGCGGGCGCGACGCCGCCTTTGGGATAGCGCGTCAGCTCAACATTCACCACCGCGCCATCGAGTTCCACGTGGCGAACGCGGCGGCTTGCCGTGTGCTCGCCCCCGGGGACGGAATGCAGCTTCTGGCGCAAGCCGGGCGTGAGCTCCTCGCCGGGCGGGATGATCACCTCGTGCAGCAACCGCGCGTCGTAGGGAAGCACGATGTTGCCTTGCGTGCCGTAGCGGAAAAGCCCAACAACGGTGGGATGCTCGCGCTCGAGGATCTGCACGATCCGACCTTCGGCGCGACCGTCCGGATGCCGCCGGTCGATTCGCGCGAGCACTCGATCGCCGTTCATGGCGTCGCCCATGTTGTCCCGGCCGATGAAGAGATCTCCGTCCATCTTCGGCACGGGCTCGTCGGGGACGACGAAACCGTAGCCATCGCGGTGAGCCACGATTCGTCCGGAAATAAGATTCGCATCGCGGGCCTGTTTTCGCAGCGCTCCGGTTGCGGCGGGCTTGGCTTCACTGGCCGCGCGTCGCGCGCCCACAAGGCGATAGCGTCCGCCGTGGACCTCTTCGACGTCGCCGCGGCGCTTCAGTTTGGCCAACAGTTTCGGCAAGGCGCGGCGTCCGGTATGACGCAGATTCAGAGCGTGAGCGATTTCGCGTATGCTGGCAGGGCGAGCCTCGCGGGCGAGATGCGCCAGGACGTCGCTTTCGCTGACGTCAGGAGGGCGGGTTGTCTTTTCGGGTTTCATTGGTGCACGGCTGCGCGCTGCCATTCTACCGGGCAGAAGGCTCTGAGTCTCCGCAACTTTTTGGAACTTTTTTCCCACCTCGGGTTAATAACAACTAATACGGAAGATCCCGCGCGGCCCACGCCGCCTTGTGAGCCCGCGGGTAACTCATACCCCAGGGACGTAAGGGGGAGGCGGTTCTTTCGGCCCGCCTCCCCCTTTCTTTCAACCCAGGGCCGGGAGCGAAACTCCCCCCCGTCAACCTAAGCGGCTAAGCGTGGTGATTTGATTGCGTCTCCCAACGTTCTGCGACAACGACCTCTTCCCAACTTACTCCCATTCTGCTACGGTGCCCCCCGAGGAAGTGTCGTGTGCCCTTCGTCCTGAGGTCACGGTGGCTCCTAGCGGTTCCAACTACCTCTAACCTACACCTCTAGCAACGAGGAGAATGCCATGACGAACCTGCAGAACTCTGGGCCGGCGCAACTGAGTCGTCGGGAAGCAATCACGCGTGCCGCCGGGGCAGCGCTCGGGATCGCTGCAGCTCTGACAGCAGGTGGTGAACTGGCCAGCGTTTCGGCGCAGTTCCCGACCGTGATACCACCCGCGCCGGACGATCGGTTCCCTCAAGTGCCGAGCTGGAAAACCGAGCTGCGGCAACTCGCGCCCGACGTCTATGCCTACCAGCAGCGCGGCGGCCCGGGTATCTACGGCCTCGGCATTTCCAACGCAGGCCTGATCGCCGGGGAAGACCACCTGATGGCGATCGATGCTCTGGGCGCACCACTCCACACCAAAGCGTTTATCGCCGCGGCAAAGCAGGCCACGGGTGGCAAGCCATTCGGTCGCTTGATCGACACTCACCACCACGTCGATCATGTCAGCGGCAATCAATTCTTCGTGCCTGCCGAAATCCTCAGCCACCCCTACTGCAGGCAGGAGGTTTTGAAGACGGTGGCGACCGTCCCACGCATGTGGGAGAAACGCGAGGGCTTTGCCGACGGCACCGAGGAGCGCAAGGTTGTGCCGCCCGGCACGACCTTCGAGGACAAGATCACTTACTACTACGGTGACACGGTAGTGGAATTCCGCTTCGTGGGACCGGCGCACACCTGGGGCGACGTGATCGCCTACTTGCCGCAGCAAAAAATCCTTTTCGCCGGCGACATCGCGTTCTTCTATGTCGCGCCGTTTGCCCACAACGCCCACGTCACGAAGTGGCTCGAGGCGGTCGATAAGGTCATGGCCATGGACGTCGAGACGATCGTCCCGGGCCACGGGCCGGTTGGCGGCAAGAAAGAGCTCGCTGAGATGGCCGAATACTTCCGTCTCCTCAAGACCGAGGCAAAAAAACGCTTCGACGCGAGCATGAGCGCAGGGCAAGCCGCCGCCGACATTCGGCTGGGTAGGTTCGACAACTGGATCGGCCCGGAAAGAATTGTGATCAACACCGTTCGCCTCTACGACGAGTTCAAGGGCACCCTCGTCCCCGAGGTGGACGTGGAGGGCAACCGCCGGGCGGCAGAGGAATACAACGCGGTCAAGTCGGCCGCAGCCAAACACGCATGACACTTCGCGCTGCAACCGGCCGAACGAGGCCGCTAGTGTGCTGAAACATTCCGATGCCTTGTGGGTCGCAGCTTAGTTAGGGCATGCGGGAAACTGTCTTGGGCCTTGTGGGTCGCGGTTTTAACCGCGACATGAGCGGCCTCTTTCCGTTAGGACCCGCATATTTCCAGGAAACATTTTCGCTGATTTTACGTTCATACTTGTGAGCACATGCGCCGCCGCACGTATTTCGTTTTGCTATGCCTTGTCCTCGGATTTGCCGGCTCTGCCCGAGCACAGGACACCGCCGCCAAAATCGTGGATCAATACATCAAAGCCGCAGGAGGATCGAAGGCGCTCTCGCGTATCCGGACGGTTTCGCTCGAAGGCGCCGCGACCCGCGCCGGCGGCGCCTCGGGAACGTACACGCTGGACACGAAACTCCCGAACCGGTATTACTCCGAGCTGATTCTTGGCGAGAAGCGCCTGATCGAAGCTTATAACGGCAAGTCCGCCTGGCGCCAGGACGCCTCAGGCGAAATCGCCACGCTGCTCGGACCGGAATCGATCCAACTGCAGGCAATGGCGCAGATCGCCAATACGCACCTGCGCGATCTGAAGAGGAATAAGCTCGCAATCACTTTGGTCGGTCACGCGCCGGTGCGGGGGAAGGACGCGTGGCAAGTCGAAGTGAGCGCGATGAACGGCGTGAAGCACGAAATCTTCTTCGATCCAGTGACACACCTGATCGTGAAAGAAGCCGCGCCGTTCGCAGGTGTCAACGAGGAGATTTTCTATGATGACTACCGCCCGGAGAGCGGCGTCCGGCTCCCCCGCAAGATCGAGCTGCGCCGCGGCACCGATACGTATTCGATCGACATCACGCAGGCGGTCGTCAACGGCGCCATCGGCGAGCGCGTCTTCGATCTCCCCGTGAAGTCGCAAGTCCACCTGCCCGACCTGAAGGCGCTCTTCAAGGAAATTGCCGCCAACCAGAAAGCGATCGACAAAATCAAGGAAAACTACGCCGGGACTCGCACCGAGGATGAAACCGAGTATGAAGGCAACGGGAAAGTGACAAAGCGCCACGAGAACGAATACACGTTCTTCTATCTCGACGGCGAAGAGATCTCGATGCTCGCGAAGAAAGGGGGCAAGCCGTTGAGCGAAGCCGAGCAGCGCAAAGAAACCGAGAAAGCCCAGAAGCGCGTCGAGGAAATTCAGAAGCGCGAGGCAAAGAAGGACGCGAAAGAAGAAAAGGCCAAAGCCGAAGGAAAGGAAGACAAAGAGGACAAAGAAGAAGAGGTCGATATCGAGATGTTTCTTCGCGCCTGCCAGTTCGTGAACCCGCGACGCGAGCGCTTCCGCGGCCAGGACGTGCTGGTCTTCGATTTCGAGGCCAATCCCGAATACAAGCCGCGAAAGCTCCTGGAGAAAATCGTCCAGAAGCTCGCCGGAGTGATCTGGATCGACGAGAAGGCGCACGACGTCGCGCGCCTGGAAGCGTATTTCGTCAACGACGCGAAAATTGCAGGCGGATTGCTGGCGACCGTGCACCAGGGCACGGGCTTCGTGTTCGAGCAAGCGTTCATTAACAACGAAGTGTGGCTGCCCACCTACGAAGAGGCGCACGGAAGCGCGCGCGTCCTGCTGGTGAAGGGTTTCCGGGCCAGCGAGGTGACGCGCTACTCGGACTACAAGAAATTCCGCGTCGAGACCCTGAAAACCATCGGCGCACCCAAGCAGCCGTAGTCGTATCACCGCGTGCAACGCCGGCTTGCTTTGATTCGCGGCCGGCAACAACCGTCCTGAGGCTCAAACTCTGCGGCTGCCACCGGCGGCGCAGACACAATACGTGACATGATCGGGCCGGCGGCACGCCCGGCGAATCTTCACGCTTTGGGCGTGCGCAGCAGTGCGGTTCATTCTTGCTGTGCGGCGGAACTGGTAGCGGTACCGGGAATCGAACCCGGGTTTCCAGATTGAGAATCTGGCGTCCTAGCCCCTAGACGATACCGCCGGGGGATGAAAAGCACCCGAAGGAAATTCTGGCATGGCCGAATCTCCCATGCAAGTGGGAGCAGCTCAATCGTTGGAAAGCGACGCAAGAATCAGGAGGGCGAAACGCTTCCTCATCGCGTGCTAACCTCCAATGTTCAGTGCGCGCCTTTCACGACCGGCCGCTGGATATTGTCTCGTTTCGAAACTATTCCTTATTGACCGGCGGCGCCTTGCACGGCGGAGCGATGCGACGCGACCGCCGTCCAGTTTCCATTCTGCCGGATAAAGGTGTCGGTAAAAACGATCTTTGGGGTAAGCGGCTGGCCTTTGAACTTTCCGCGTTGCACGCCGACACCGGTGACAACCGCCGCATTGCCGTATGCGTGGACCTGCATGTCTGAAACCTTTACGGACTCAAACTTCAGATCCCCTGATTTCAAGACTGAGAGCACGGCCTGTTTGTCACTCCGCTGCCCTTGCTCGTCGGTATCCACGTAGGTGTCGGCAAGGATGGAATCCAGGGTTGCGGTGTCGGCCTTCTGCAGGGCATCGACCCACCTGTTTTCAAGAGCGGTGAGAGCCCGGGCGGTGGCGCCGGTTCCCTCGACTGGCGTGTTCTTCTGCGTCTGTGCCGACGCGAGAACAGCCAAGGCCAACGGCAGCAAGAGAGTGATTTTACGCGTCATAGGTCCTCCTCTCGGACGGCGCCCATTAGAAAGCCAGAGGCCGCACGGCGTCATCTGCGTGAAGGATTATTCGTATCGCAGAGCGATCATGGGGTCGACGCGCATGGCGCGCCGCGCGGGGATGTAACACGCCACGACGGCCACAATAATCAACAGCATGGCGACGCCAGCAAAGGTCAGTGGGTCATGCGCACTGACGCCGAAGAGCTGGTTGGCCATGAGACGCGTCAGTCCCAGCGAGGCGCCGATGCCGATCGCGACGCCGATCAGCGCCATCCTTGCCCCGTGCCCGATCACCAGCCGCAACACATCGCTGCGTTGCGCGCCCAGGGCCATACGCACTCCGATTTCGTGAGTGCGCTGCCCGACCAGATACGAAATCACGCCGTAGATTCCGACGCACGCGAGCGCTAGCGCGAGTGCCGCGAAGACGTCGAGAAGAATCATCGAGAGTCTCCGCGCAGCAAACGAATTGGAGACGACTTCGTCCATCGTTTGGACGTTGTAGACCACTTCGCCAGGATCGATTTCCTCGACTGCGCGGCGGACGGAGCCCATGACAGCAGTGGGATCGCCTTCGGTGCGCAGCACAACGGCCACAGCATCCGCTGCGAGCGGCATAAGCTTCTCGGGAAGCTGCATGAACGGATAATCGAACTGCGCCTCGATGGCCGATTTCGCGTCGGCGTCGAGCCCCCACTGCTTTACGTGGCCGACTACACCGACGATCTCGGCTTGCACGTTGAAGCCCGCGAGATGGATGTGCTTTCCGATGGGATTTTCATGAGGGAAATAGGTGCGCGCGAAAACGTCGTCGATGTCTACGACCACCGGCGCGTGTTCGTCGTCCTGCGGCGTGATGAAGCGGCCGCGCTCGATGGTGACTCCCATGGCTTGCTGGAAACCGGTTTCAACGAGATAAAACATCGCTTGGGGCATGTCTTGGAAGTTGGCAGGCTTTGGCTGGCCCTCGATCCAGAAAGGCAAAGAGGAATTATGGATCATCGGGCGGGAGCCGAGCGTGACGGAAACGGCTTGGACGCCGGGGATGTTATGCATTTTGTCGTCGAAGTGGCGCAGACGGGCGCGCGTTTCGGCGGAGCTTGTTGTGGGGGTGGGCGGCAGGGACAAACTGAAGGTGATCGCGTGGCTGGGATTGAAGCCGGGATTGACGCGCCAAAGCGCCGCCAGACTGCGAACCATCAGTCCGGCGCCGACGAGCAAAACCAAGGCCATGGCTACTTCGACAGCGACGAAAACTCCTTGGAGCCGGCGGCGGGCGCCGCCCAAACCGCGGCCGCTCTCCTTGAGTATCTGCTGCAAATTCACGCGGGAAGTTTTCAGCGCGGGAGCGAGGCCAAAAACAATTCCGGCAAACAGTGACAGCGCCATCGTAAAGAGCAGGACGAGTGAGTCGAGGGAGACTTCGTTGGCGCGCGGCAAAGCGCCAGGCAAAGTGCCGAGCACCGCTTTGGTGCCCCAAAAGGCGAGCAAGAGTCCCAGCGCTCCGCCCAAGCCCGCGAGCAGAATGCTTTCGGTGAGAAGCTGGCGAATGACGCGCATGTGGATCGCGCCCAGCGCCGCGCGAATCGCAAACTCGCGCGAGCGGCCCATCGAGCGCGCCAGAAGAAGATTGGCGACATTCGCGCAGGCAATCAGCAGCAAGAAACCAACGGCCGCGAGAAGCACGATCAGGAATGGCTGGACATTACCGACCATGTCTTCTTTCATGGAAACGAGTGTGATGCCTACGGCCTTATCGGCCTCCGGATACGCTACCGCAAGATTTTGTGCCACGCCATCCATGTCGGCTTTCGCCTGCGAGAGCGTTACGCCTGGCTTCAGGCGGCCAAGCGCGTGCGCGCTCACGTCGATGCGGCGGTCGCGAAAAGATGGATCATTCCACTGGCCGACGGGAGTGTAGACATCTCGGTCGTGACCATAGAAGGTGAAGCCTGCCGGAATCACGCCCACGATCGTGTAGGACGTGCCATTCAGGATGATCGATTTTCCGATGATTTCGAGCGAAGAGCCGAATTTGCGTTTCCAGAAGCCTCCGCCCAGAATCACGACCGGCGCGGCGCCCGGGTGATCGTCATCGGGGCGGAAGGTGCGGCCAAGAATGGGCCTTACTCCAAGCGTCGAAAAAAAGTCCGCAGAAATCATGTAACCGCTGAGCCGTTCCGCTTCGCCCGTGCCGATGAAGTTGTAATCCTGGTTGCGGTATATGGCCATGGATGAAAACGTTTGCGTGTCGCGCTGCCAATCGAGGAAATTCAGGTAGGCAATCGGGGCTTGATCGAATCCGGCAGTCTTTCCATAAAGCGCGACGAGCTGGCCGGGGTGCGGGTACGCCAGCGGATTGAGCAGGACGCCGTTGACTACGGAAAATAGCGCCGTATTCGCGCCAATGCCCAGCGCCAGGGTCAAAATCGCAATCGCCGTGAATCCCGGCGACTTCGCCAGCATCCGAAGCCCGTAGCGCAAGTCCTGAAGAAGCGTCTCCATGCTGCCTCTCGTCTTTCAGCCAAGGGCAAAGTGGACCAATCGTACCGCAAGAAACATGGGTCATTCCAGCTCATCCGGCAGCAAGGACAGTGGGAGCAGCTCAATCGTTGGAAACGTCGCTCGGAACCTCGTTCAAGCCACCATCGGCGGCCTCGGGAATCGAAACCGGCACGATTTGGCGATAGGGCCGCAGGCTGAAGAATCGTTCCCGGCAAGACGGGCAGCGGTATGCAGGAAACGCAAGCAGCCGCTTCAGCCTGAAGAACGTTCCCTGCCCCACGAGGGCCCGAGCAATCGCCTGCAGATCGAAGTTCCCGCAGTTTGGGCAATGCGCATAAAAGGCATGCCGGACCGCAACACGCCAGGCATAAAACCGCATATCACAGGCGTGGCACCTCCAGGGGCGCAGCTCCGCCAGCGTCAGCAGCCAATCAAGCAGACCCTTCCTGCGCGAACGGAAGCACTTGTCGCTCCGGCAACGAGGGCAGATCAAAGGCGTCGCCCGCAGGCAGCGGGAGACGGAGGATACTTCAAGTCTTGGAAACAGCGCAAACGCTGTTTCGATTGTTTGTTTCAATCTTTGCACGTCGAGCGGTTCCACGCGGCAGCGTAGACCTAACCTCCCGTCTGTAAGATTTTCTGTTGAAAGTAGGGGAAGAAAAAGAAAGGGTGTCTCCGAAAACCACGACCCCTGCCGGGGTCGAAGAGAGGAGACACCCAATGACTATATCCCTAACCCGGAGGGTAAC
>JBARRP010000030.1:0-21966 GCA_049644285.1 Candidatus Acidiferrales bacterium
CTCGACACAGCGAAATTCACCCCGCGAAAATAGGTCGCGACCGTTGCGCGTGCTTGCCCCAGCGCATTACCCGGATCGAAACCGGCTGCTCAAAGCTCACCGCTACCAATCTTCCGAGACTGCTGCCGGCCATCCTGCCCGGTAGCGGCGACGCGGCGACTGTGGTATTCTCTTGCGCGGATTCGAGCAGGATTCGCAGTACAGCCAAACTCCGAAAGGAAGCCACACCGCGGGGGACAGCCGGCTCTCGACCTGCCTGACCCAGCCCCAGTGCGGCGCGTGGTCTTCTCCGAGCGAGTAGGACACGGGGGAATCCATGTCTACGCAGACGGCGACTACGGCGACCACCCAGACAGACGAGATTCGTCTGGCGCACTCTCCGGACTCCGACGATGCTTTCATGTTTTACGCGCTGGCCACCGGCAAGGTGCGGCTGCCCGGCGTCAAATTCACTCACACCTTGGCGGACATCGAAACCCTGAACCAAGCCGCGCAGAAAGAGACCTACGACGTCACCGCGCTCAGCTTCTATGCCTATGCGTTTCTCGCGGACAAGTACGTCCTGCTGGACTGCGGCGCGAGTTTTGGTGAAGGTTATGGCCCGATCGTTGTCGCTGCTCACCCCTTGAAGAAAGGGGATCTCGCCGGGCGCAAGATTGCCGTGCCAGGCCTCCTGACGACTTCTTACCTGACCCTGAAGCTTTTTGAGCCGCGGGTCGAGACGGTGACGATGCCTTTCGATAGGATTCTCGATGCGGTGCGCGCAGAAGAAGTGGAAGCGGGGCTCCTGATCCACGAAGGCCAGCTCTTGTATTCCCAGATCGGCTTGCACCGCGTTGTCGATCTCGGCCACTGGTGGCAGGAAACCACCAAGCTGCCGTTGCCCCTTGGGGCGAACGCAATTCGACGGAGCCTTGGCGCGCAGATGGGCCAAAAGATAACTCGGGTGATCCGCGATAGCGTCTCTTACGCGCTTGAGCATCGCGATGCGGCGCTCAACTACGCCCTGCAATTCGCCCGCGATATGGACTCCGCCTTGGCGGACAAATTCATCGGCATGTACGTGAATCGCTGGACGCTCGATTACGGTGAAGAGGGTCGCACCGCCGTCCGCGAATTGCTGGCGCGTGGCGCTGCTGCTGGATTGGTTCCCGAATCTTTCCGTGTCGAATTCCTCTCCGAAGCCGCCTGATGCAATTCCGAGCACCACGGGTAGGTGAAGCGCCTTCGCAATCTGCGTGAAGTCTGAGATCGCGGCCCGCCTCGCGAGTGGCTCCTGCCCCTTTCGTGCCCGCCGCCGACCTCCGCCGGGTCCCCTTCGAATGCTCACGATACAATCTCCTTGAGGACATGAGGAATCTGATCCAACAGGGCTTGGCCCTTCGCGAACAACTCCGTGAGCGCATCCTGATTCTGGATGGCGCGATGGGCACGATGCTCCAGCAGGCCAATCTGAGCGCGGCCGATTTCGGCGGGGCGCACCTCGAAGGCTGCAACGAGCACCTGGTCATCACCCGGCCGGACGCCGTGCTTTCCATCCATCGCAGGTACCTCGAAGCGGGCGCGGATATTATCGAGACGGATTCCTTCGGCAGCACGCCCATCGTGCTCGCCGAATATGGCCTCGCCGACCGCGCCCTCGAGTTGAACCGCCGCGCGGCGGAGCTGGCTCGCCAGGCCGCGGACGAATTCTCGACCCCGGCGAAGCCGCGCTTCGTTGCCGGCTCGATGGGTCCAACCACCAAGGCCATCAGCGTCACCGGCGGAGTGACATTCGATCAACTCTGTAAGTCCTATTTCGAACAAGCACGCGGCCTCATCGAAGGCGGAGCCGACATACTGTTGCTCGAAACTTGCCAGGATACTCGCAACATTAAGGCCGGTGCGCTCGCAATCCAGGACCTGAGCCGCGAGCTCGGCCAGCCCATTCCACTGATGGTCTCGGTGACCATCGAGGCCATGGGCACCATGCTCGCCGGCCAGGGCATCGAGTCGCTCTGGTCTTCGCTCGATCATCTGGAGGTTATTTCCCTCGGCTTGAATTGCGCGACCGGCCCCGAGTTCATGACGGACCACATCCGCACGCTGCAGACACTGACCCACCGCTTTGTGTCGTGTTATCCCAACGCCGGGCTGCCCAACGAGGAAGGCCATTACCTGGAGACACCGACCTCGCTGGCGGAACAGCTCGAGCGCTTCGTCGATCGCGGCTGGCTGAATGTGGTCGGGGGTTGCTGCGGCACCACCGAACAGCACATCCGCGCCATCGCGCAGATGGCCGAAGGCAAAGCGCCGCGTCATCCGCCCGATTCGAACCATCGCGCCGTTTATTCCGGGATCGACATTATCGAAGCGGAAGAGAGCACGCGTCCCTTGCTGGTGGGCGAACGCACCAACGTGATCGGCTCTCGCCAGTTCAAAAGCCTCGTCGCCGCCGATCAATGGGAAGAAGCAACCGAAATTGCGCGCAGGCAGGTGAAGAGTGGCGCGCACATCGTGGACGTCTGCCTGCAGAGCACGGACCGCGACGAGATCAAGGATATTCCGCCCTTCTACGACAAGCTGATCCGCAAGATCAAAGTCCCGCTGATGATCGACACCACCGATGCCCGCGCCATCGAGCTAGCGCTCACCTATTGCCAGGGCAAGAGCATCATCAACTCGATCAACCTCGAAGACGGCGAAGAAAAGTTCGAACGAGTGTGTCCTCTCGCGCGCTCCTTCGGCGCGGCCATCATCGTCGGCTGCATTGACGAGGACCCGGTGCAGGCCCAAGCCTTCACGCGCGAGCGAAAGCTCGAAATCGCCGAACGCTCCCGCCGCTTGCTGACGGAAAAGTACGGAATTCACGCGGAAAATATCATCTTCGACCCGCTCGTGTTTCCCTGCGCCACCGGTGACCAAAACTACATCGGCGGCGCGGTCGAAACCATCGAAGGAATTCGCCTGATCAAGCAGCGCATCCCGCACGTGCGGACAGTGCTGGGGATTTCAAATGTGTCGTTCGGCTTGCCGCCCGGCGCCCGCGAGGTGGTCAACTCCGTCTTCCTCTACTACTGCACGAAAGCCGGACTCGACCTCGCGATCGTCAATGCCGAGCGCATCGAGCGCTTCCCATCCATTCCCGAGCACGAGCGAAAGCTGGCGGAGAATCTGCTGTTCAACAGCGTCCCCGGGGAAATGCCAGCGGATCACGCGCAAGCGGAACTTCTTCGCAGTGCGCCGGCCGACTGGCGCGCGCAGACGCGGGAGCAGAAAATCGCCCTCAACCAGTTCCATATCGCCGCGATTTCCGCCCATTTCCGTACAGCCGGGGGCCGCAAGAAAGTGAAGGCCACCGATCTGCCGCTCGATAAGCGGCTGGCGAACTACATTCTGGAAGGTTCCAAGGACGGATTAATCGATGACTTGAACCGAAAGCTCGCCGAGGGAGTCGCTCCTCTCGACATCGTAAATGGGCCGCTGATGGAAGGGATGGCGGAGGTGGGCCGCCTCTTCAACAATAACGAGCTCATCGTCGCCGAGGTGCTTCAGTCGGCCGAGGCCATGAAGGCCGCCGTGAGCCACCTCGAACAGTTCATGGAAAAAGCGGACGTCGAGAAGCGCGCCAAGGTGATCCTGGCAACGGTGAAAGGCGATGTCCACGACATTGGCAAAAACCTGGTCGAGATCATCTTGAAGAACAACGGCTACGACGTGATCAACCTCGGGATCAAAGTGCCTCCCGAAGAGTTGATTCGCGCGCACCGCGAACATCAGCCTGACGCCATTGGCCTCTCCGGCCTGCTGGTCAAGAGCGCGCAACAAATGGTCACGACCGCCGCCGACCTGCGCGAGGCCGGAATCCGCGTGCCGCTGCTAGTCGGCGGGGCGGCGCTATCGGACAAATTCACGCGGCTGAAGATCGCTCCCCAATACAGCGCCGCTGTCTGCTACGCGAAGGACGCAATGACCGGATTGCGGTTGATGAATCAGTTGAGCGATCCGGCGCGGCGCGATGAAGTCCTGCATGAGCACACGCACGTGGGGACGGCCGTGCTCGAAAAGCCTGCGCCCGGCCCCGCCGAAGCCATCGGTGAAGAGCGGTCACCGCGCATCAGCGCCGGACTGCCGATTCCGTCCGTCGCCTACCTCGATCGCAAGGTTCGCGCAGTGCCGGACTTGAGTGAGGTCTGGAGTTATGTCAACTCGTACATGCTCTACGGACGTCACCTGGGCTACCGAGGCAACTTCGAAAAGGCGCTGGCGGAGCGCGAGCCGCGCGCCCTCGAGCTTTTCCACAACATGGGAGACGTCAAACGCGAAGCGGCGGCCTTTATGAAAATCTCCGCGGTGTGGCAGTTCTTCGAGGCTGAACGTCAGAGGAATTCCATCGCGCTGTTCGCGCCGGGCGGAAGCTCGCCCATTCATACGTTCCATTTTCAACGCCAGCGCACCGGCGAGAAACTTTGCTTGAGCGACTATATCCTCCCCGCGCGGGACGGCCTTCGAGACCATCTCGCGCTGTTCGTGGTTACTGCCGGAGCCGGCGTACGGGAGAAAACGGAAGAAGCGAAAGCCGCCGGACGGTACTTTATGTCGCACGGCTTGCAGGCCCTGGCTCTCGAAACTGCGGAGGCCTGCGCCGAATGGCTGCACCGGCGCATCCGCGAGGACTGGGGGTTTCAAGACCCGCCCGAGATGACCATGGCCCAGCGATTCACTTCGCGCTATCGCGGCAAGCGCTACAGCTTCGGCTATCCAGCCTGCCCTAATCTTGAAGACCAAGCCGGCATTTGGATGCTGCTGCGGCCGGAAGAAATCGGCGTCCACCTCACCGAAGGAATGATGATGGACCCGGACGCGAGCGTGAGCGCGCTGGTCTTTCACCACCCCGACTGCGCGTATTTTTCAGTCGGCGAACAGCCCGAATCTTGAACCCCGGCCAAGCACTGCGCCTTGACGCGCTGCCGGCATTCGTCTAACTTCGAAGTTCAATCTCTTTCTGAGGGTTCCTGATGGATTCAAAGATTTCTTCGAGCCGTACCGGACTGCTCCTGGCAAGCACCGGCAGCTATCCGCGCATCGGCGACAGCGTCGAGCTGCAAACCCTGCGCCGGACGATTGCGGCAGTCGATCGCGGTGAACGCACCGCCGGCGACCTGGTCGACGCGGAAAATGAAATGACCCGCCGCGCCATCTCCGATCAGACAAACGCCGGGCTCGATCTCCTCACCGACGGACAGATTCGCTGGTACGATCCCATTTCCCACCTCGCCGGCAAGCTCCAGGGCGTCAAAATCAAGGGCCTGCTGCGCTTCTTCGACACCAATTCCTATTTTCGTCAGCCGGTTTTGACCGCGAAGCCCGTGCGCACCGGCCCGCTCATCGTCGAAGAGTTCGCCTTCGCGCGCAACGCCCTTGGCCACCTCCCCACGCCCGCCGACAAGGCCGGAAAGATTTCGATTAAGCCGGTCCTGACCGGCCCCTACACGCTGGCGAAGTTTTCTCTGTTCGAGCATTCCGCGAACGGCGCCTCAGGTTCTGTCGAAGCGCGCGCCATCGCGTACGCGGAAGCCCTTGCCGCTGAAATCACGGCCCTTGTCGAGGCCGGCGCCGACTTCATCCAGGTGGACGAGCCCGCCATCATCAAATACCCGCAGGATTGGGGCGTTTTTGAGCGCGCCCTGGCGTTATTGGTCAACGCGAAGAAGAAAGCGAGCGAAGCCGGCAAGCGCCTCCAATTGGCCCTGTATGTTTATTTCCACGATTGCGCGCCCCTGTACGAGAAGCTCGTGGCGCTGCCAGTGGACGTGGTCGGCCTCGATTTCACCTACAACCCGAAGCTCGTGGACGTGATCGCTTCGGCCGGCTCGCCCAAGCCGCTCGGCTTGGGGCTCGTGGACGGCCGCAATACCCGCCTCGAAAATGCATCCGAGGTTGCTCGGCAAATCGAGCGCCTCTTGCCGAAAATCTCCGGAGGCCAAGCTTACCTGGGGACCTCAAGCGGACTCGAATACTTGCCGCGGGATCGCGCTTATGCCAAGCTGGAGTTGCTCGGCAAAATCCGCTCCGCGATGAGAGGTTAACGAAGAATGAGCCGCGCGAAATTGGAAGCGCTGGGCCTGAGGCTGCCGCTCTTCCCTACGACCTCGGTCGGGAGCTTTCCCAAACCCAACTATTTAACGAAAGCCCGCGCCGATTTCAACAAGGGCAAGCTCAGCGAGGCGGATCTGCGTGAACTCGAGCGCAAAGCGACTGCCTTCTGGATCGAGACGCAGGAAAAACTCGGCATCGACGTCCTCGTGGACGGTGAGATGTACCGCGGCGACATGGTCGCTTATTTTGCCGAGCGCATGCCGGGCTTCACCGAAGGCGGCTTGGTCCGCAGCTACGGCAACCGCTACTACCACAAGCCCATTATTACCGGTGAGGTGAAATGGCCCGGCCCGATTACCGTCGAATGGTGGAATTATGCGCAGAGCCTGACGAAAAAGCCCGTGAAGGGCATGCTCACCGGCGCCTACACCATCATGGACTGGAGCTTCAACGAGTATTACCCCGATCGGCGTTCCACTGCCATGGCGCTGGCCGGCGTCATCCGCAAGGAAGTCGAAGCCCTGATCGCCGCCGGATGCAAGATCATTCAGATTGACGAGCCGGCGCTATCCGTCCGCCCCGAAGAGCTTCCCATCGCAATCGAAGCGATGAAAGCGACGACCCGTGAGCTGAGCGCTTACTTCATCACGCATGCCTGCTATGGCGCGTTCGAGCACATTTATCCGGGCATGCTTGACCTGCCCGTCGATAATTTCGACCTCGAAATGTCGAACAGCGATCTCGACCTGCTCGAACTCTTCCGCCGCTATCCGTTCACGAAGGACATCAGCTTCGGAGTCGTGGACGTGCACACGCACACGATCGAAGATGCGGGATCGGTGCGCAAGCGCGTCGGGGACGCGCTGACCATCCTGCCGAAAGAAAATGTCTGGGTCGACCCGGACTGCGGCCTGAAAACCCGCACCGTCGAAGAAGCCATCGACAAGCTCCGCCTCTGTGTTCAAGCCGCGCAAGCCTTCCGCAACTAAAACAATGTAGATCTCGTTGGGGCGCTGTTCGCTGAGTACTCTACTTTCTCACACACGCGCACCTTGACGATATCCGCCGACTCCCATACAGTCCATTCACTGAAAATGAGAAAACGATTCAGCAACGTCGCAACTGTATTTCTTCTCGCAGCCCTTCTTCCTGCGCTGTCGGCCGCGCAGACGCAAACGCCGCGGGAATTTTCCGCCTCCGGTGAAACCGCCAACCCGAAATGGCCCGCCGCGCCGGTTCGCGCGGCGAAGGCCATGGTCGTAACCGACGAAGAGCTTGCTTCCCGGGCTGGCGTAGAAGTCTTAAAGTCTGGCGGCAACGCAGTGGATGCCGCCGTCGCAGTCGCGTTTGCTCTAGCGGTTGTCGAGCCGGAAGCCGGAAACATCGGCGGCGGGGGTTTCATGCTGGTGCGCCTCGCCGACGGCCGCGCTGGCTTCGTAGACTACCGCGAAGAAGCCCCGAAAAAAGCCGTGCAGGACATGTACCTTCGTCCCGACGGCGAGGTCGAACCGGAGGCCTCGACGATCGGTTATCGCTCCGTCGCCGTCCCGGGAACCGTGGCGGGCATGGACTTGGCTCTACGCACTTACGGAACGATGAAGCTGGCCCAACTCATGGCGCCGGCCATTCGCCTCGCCGACCAAGGTTTCACGATCAGCGACAAATTAGCCGAGTCGCTCGAGGAATCGTCTCGAACGCTCACGCGCTTCCCAATGAGCCGCCGAATCTTCCTGAAGCATGGCCAATCGTACGAGGTCGGCGAGACTCTGCGTCAACCGGAGCTGGCAGAAACGCTTCGGCGGATCGCCCACAACGGCCCGGCTGAATTTTATCGCGGCCGCACCGCGCACGATTTAGCCGCGGAGATGGCGCGCGAAGGCGGCCTGATCACGCTGGACGATTTGAAAAGCTATCAACCGAAGATTCGCGAGGCACTCCACGCCTCATACAAAATCAACGCAAGCGATTGGGAAGTGATCACCAGCCCGCCGCCAAGTTCCGGCGGCATCGCCGCGATCGAGGCATTGAATATCCTCGCGCCGATCGAGCTGAAGCGCTGGGACGATGCGCAATCGGTCCATTGGGTGGCTGAAGCCTTGCGGCGAGTTTTTGCTGATCGCGCCGCGTTCCTCGCCGATTCCGATTTCGCGCACGTTCCCGTCCGTGGGCTGACCGATCCGCGCTATGCAGCTCAGTTGCGCGCGACGATTGATCCGAAAGCGGCTTCCTCCAGCGAACAGGTCCGCGCCGGCAATCCCGCGCCCTTCGATGCAGCCTCCGGCTCCCGCGCGAGTGGCGCGGCATTCGAGCGCTCGGCTTGGGATCGCGAAAAGGCGGTTGCAGAGATGCTTCGCGAGGCCGCGCGGGCAGGCCATACGACTCATTTCTCAATCGTCGATGCCGCCGGGAACGCGGTGGCCAACACCTACACGCTGAACCATAGCTTCGGCTCCGGCGTCACCTCGGCGGACGGTTTCCTTCTGAACGACGCAATGGACGATTTCACCGTTCTTCCCGGTTCGCCCAACACGTTCGGTCTTATCCAATCCGAAGCCAATTCAATCGGCCCGGGAAAGCGCCCTCTCAGCTCGATGATGCCCACGATCCTGCTGCGCGACGCACAACTCAGTTTCGTGACCGGCTCACCCGGTGGCTCGCGCATCATCTCTGCGACGCTGCTTTCGATCCTGAATTGGATGCGCCTCGGAATGGACGCGCAGCAAGCCATCAATGCCCCGCGCTTCCATCATCAGTGGATGCCTGACACTCTTCTGATCGAGTCGACGCTTCCCGAGGACACTGCGAAGGAACTGGAGCGCCGCGGTTATCAAATCACACAGCGCGACTGGATTGGCGAAGTGGAAGCGATCGGGATCGATCCGCAGACGGGAGAGCGGCTGGGCGCGCCCGATCCCCGCCGTCAAGGCGTCGCCGTCGGATATTAGCAACGCTTGCCTGCTTTCGGGCGAGCACTAAAAACCGCGGTCAAGATCTCGAAGGCGCTATTTCTTCGTGACCGAGGATGCGCTCTCCGGCATTTCGGTGTAAGCGAAGTACCCGGTAATTGCCGCACCGCCGCCGATGATCGCATAAAACCCGGCCCGACTGCGCCCCTGGTTGCCAATCGACCGAACTTCCTTGATCCGCGCGCCCTGTGGTTCCTGCGGCTCCATCACCACGCGATAAGCATGGCCTTCCGTTATCGTCTGGATGCCGCCGTCGATATCGATGTCCAGCGCGCCCCGGAAGCTTGAGACCACCAGCTCATTCGGTCCGGCAATCGTCACCTCGCCGTGCGAGAGCTCCGTGCCCCCCGAGCGCCCCGTTGAACCTCCATTAGAACGCCCATTTGAACGCCCATTTGAACGGATGACCGCTTGGGGCGTATCGATCTCAACCACCTGCGAACCGGGAGTCGAAAAACCTGCCGTGCCGCGCGTGAGCTTCATACGGACCGCCGCGGACGCATCCTCGAGGGTTGCCACGCTGTCTGCAAGGAGATAAACCTGCGCCGCGCCGAGACGGAGGCGCAGTTTTCCTCCGTGACTCGTGCGCAGCTCATCCCCGGGAAAGACACTTGTGCCGGCGGAAGCATCGGCGTTATCGAGCTGCGCGCCCTCCGCCAGGATCACCGTTCCCAGCGACTTTGCCGCTGCGGCCAGCGCGGTAACATCTCCGAGCGCAGTGATCAGAAGCGCAATTGGAATTGCGCGAGCAACTTCATGCAGGACGTCCCGGGCGTGTGCTTCCGGATGCCAGTGCGGCAGGTTTCCAGCGTGACGGGCCACGGAGCACCGTGTAGCACAAGGATTCCAGCCGGTGCAATTAGGAGAGGTGCGGACAAGAACAGGCGAAAGAGGCGGCCGGGGCGCAGTGCAACGCATTCGTTCGCGCTATTGACGCCAGCACGGTTTCCATCGACCATAGTGGTTTGCGAACTCCGCGCTTTCGCATCCTGATTCGGGTTTCGACGAACTGTCCGGGGCGCGGTAGGGTGCCAGGATCACAATGCAGCGAGTTTTTTCCACCTATCGGTACGTTAACCAGATCCTGTCTCCGGCGCTTCTCGCCGAAATCGCCCAGGCAGGCATTCCAAGCATCGAGATATTCTGCTCCTCGTTCCATTTCGATTATCGCGAACAGCGCGCCGTCCGCGACGTCTCTGATTGTCTTGCTGAGCACCAACTCGAACTTCATTCGCTGCACTCACCTACCGAGCGCGATTCGGCTTCCGGCCGCGAGAGCGGCGTCCCAATTTCCATCTCGGATACGGAGCGAATCCGCAGGCTCGATGCCGTCGACGAAGTGAAGCGCGCCTTGGAAGTGGCCGAGCGCATCCCGTTCCGCTTCCTCGTTCAGCATCTGGGTCACGGGCGTCAGGACGCCGACCCGCGAATGCTCGACGCCGCGTTTAATTCGCTCGAACATCTTGTAATTTTCGCGAAGCAGCGGGGCGTGGTGATCGCGCTCGAAAACACGCCCGGCGAGCTTGGTTCGCCGCTCACCATTCAGCATTTCATCGCCGACACGCACCTGCACGATTTGCGGCTCTGTTTCGACGTCGGCCACGCTCATATGGAAGACGGCATCGACGCCAGTTTCGAAGCCATGCGCGACCGCGTCGCCACCACGCATCTGCACGACAACCATGGCGAAAAAGATGAGCACCTGCTCCCCTACGAGGGAAGCGTCGATTGGGACGGGGCGCTGCGGGCGCTGGCCAGCCCGCCGCAATCGCTCCCGCTGGTGATCGAGCTAAAGGAACTGGCCTCTGCTTCACCGAGCCTCGAACAAGTGCGGGCGGCATTCGACCGGCTCGAAAAAGAACTCGAGTCGAAGCGTTCCCGCGCCGCCCAGCAATGAATTCCGATTACCGCCTGCAGGTCCAGGAAATGAATCCATGACCCAGGAAGCACATGCCCCACTCGCGGCAGTGACCATCGAGAACGTCGGCAAGTACGAGGGACAGTCGATCACCCTCCAAGGGTGGCTTTATAACCTTCGTGAATCCGGCAAGCTGCTGTTTCCGATCTTCCGCGACGGCACCGGCGTGATTCAGGGTGTTGTATCACAGAAGGAGCACCCGGATGCTTTCGAAGCGCTCCGCGGCCTGACGCAGGAATCGAGTCTCCGCGTGACCGGCGCAGTCCGCGCCGAGCCGCGCGCCCCCGGCGGCTACGAGCTGCACATTTCCGGTATTGAAATCATCCAGCGAGTTCCCGAGTCGGATCCGTATCCCATCCAGCTCAAGGAGCATGGCGTCGACTTTCTCCTCGACAAGCGCCATCTCTGGATTCGCTCTCCGCGCCAGGCCGCTATCCTGCGCATACGCGCCCGGGCGGTTCATGCAGCGCGCAATTATATGGATGGCCAGGGATACATCCTGACCGATACCCCGATCTTCACCCCGGCAGCCTGCGAAGGAACGACGACGCTGTTTGAAGTGGACTACATTGACGAACAGAAGGCTTACCTGACTCAGTCTGGTCAGCTTTATCTCGAAGCGACCGCCGCCGCGCTCGGCAAAGTGTATTCCTTCGGCCCGACATTTCGCGCCGAAAAATCGAAAACCCGGCGCCACCTGACCGAATTCTGGATGCTCGAACCGGAAGCCTCCTTCCTGCGCCTCGAAGACATCATGGCGCTGGGGGAAGGCCTCGTCAGCGCGATTGTGCAGGGCGTGGTGAAGAATCGTTCGCGCGAGCTCGAAACCCTGAAGCGCGATCTCGCGAAACTCGAAAACATCCAGCCGCCTTTTCCACGCGTGACCTATGACGAAGCCGTCGAAATATTGCAAAAGCAGGGCAACCCGACCAAGTGGGGCGACGACTTCGGTGGTGACGAAGAAACCATTATCTCCAAGCAATTCGACCGGCCCGTCATCATTCACCATTATCCGAAAGCGATCAAAGCGTTCTACATGACTCCCGATCCGGCGCGGCCCGAGCTGGCATTGAGCTTCGACATGATCGCGCCGGAAGGCTACGGCGAAATCATCGGCGGCAGCGAACGTCTGGCAGATTACGATCTGCTGGTTCAGCGCCTGCGCGAACAGAAACTGCCCGAGGAATCCTTCCAGTGGTATGTGGACCTGCGCCGCTATGGCAGCGTGCCTCATTCCGGCTTCGGATTGGGCTTCGAACGCACGGTCGCGTGGATTTGCGGAACGGAGCACATCCGGGAAGTCATCCCCTTCCCTCGCATGCTCTATCGCGTTTATCCTTGAGGACTTGCCCCGCCTCGCCTGCGCCGCGACGGGAAGCCCATTATGGCGGAAAAGATTCGCATCATCGGTGTGCCGATGGACCTCGGCGCCAGCCGCCGCGGCGTCGATATGGGTCCTTCCGCCCTGCGCGTCGCCGGACTGCAATCGCGCCTGAAGCAGCTCGGGCATCAGGTCGAAGACATCGGCAACATTTTCGTCAAGCAGGCCGAAGAGCAACACTACGGCGAGAAGCGCGCCAAGTATCTCGACGAAATCGCCGAAACCTGCAAGGGATTGGCCGAAGTCATCCGCAAAACGCTTGAAGAGAATATGGTGCCCGTCGTCCTCGGCGGCGACCACTCCATCGCGGTCGGCTCGGTCGCCGGCATCTCCGCCCATTTCCAGAAGGCCTCAAAGCGCGTGGGACTCATCTGGCTCGACGCTCACGGCGACATGAATACACCGGATTCTTCTCCTTCCGGCAACGTCCACGGCATGCCGCTCGCCGCCGTCATCGGCTATGGCGCGCCCGAGCTCACCGAACTTGCCGGCCAAAAACCAATGATCGATCCGCGCAACGTCGCTCTCGTCGGGATTCGCGATCTGGACTCAAAAGAGCGCCGGCTGATCAAAGATTCCGGTGTCCACGTCTTCACCATGCGCGACATTGACGAGCGCGGGATGCGCGATGTGATGGCCGAGGCGCTGCGCTTCGCGAGCGACGATACCGGCGGTGTCGCGGTGAGCCTGGATATGGATTGCGTTGATCCGACCGATGCGCCTGGGGTCGGCACGCCGGTCCGCGGTGGCGTCACCTACCGCGAAGCCCATCTGGCGCTCGAAATGATCGCCGACAGCAAATCCCTCGTTTCCTTCGAGCTGGTTGAAATCAATCCGGTCATCGACGAGCACAACAAAACAGCCACCCTCGGAGTCGAGCTCACTCTGTCCGGCCTCGGGAAGAAGATCTTATGAGGTTCGGTGCTCTTACTTTCCATTCTTGCAAGGATGTCAAGAACGCCGCCATCGTTGTCATTCCGAGCGCAGCGAGGAATCTGCTTTTCTCGAAAACCCGCGAAAAAAGCAGGCTCCTCGTCGCCTGGGCTGCTCGGAATGACATCGTGGAGAGCTTCTTGGCAGCCTGCAAGCGAGCAAAATCTCAATGACTACTAACAAGCGTTTGCGCATTGGCATTCTCTTCGGCGGGCGCTCCGGCGAACACGAAGTTTCGCTCGCCTCGGCGGCATCGGTCCTCCGCGCTCTCGACCCCGAAAAATATGAGGCGGTGCCCATCGGCATCTCCAAAGAAGGCCGCTGGCTCGTGGGCTCGAGCGCTCAGAAACTGCTTCCAGAGGTCTTGCGAACGGGCGAGCGAGTCGTTTTGCCTCCCGATCCGGGCGCCGCATTGCTCGTGCCGCTTTCTCCGGCATCTGGACATCCCGGAACGCGCGTGGATGTGGTTTTCCCTGTGCTTCATGGCACCTTCGGTGAAGATGGCACGGTACAAGGCTTGCTTGAGCTCGCCGGGCTTCCTTACGTGGGTGCAGGTGTTCTTGCTTCCGCTGTTGGCATGGACAAAGACGTTCAGAAACGCCTGTTCCACGAAGCGGGTCTTCCCATCGTGCCGTTCCTTGCGGTTCCCCGCTCCGAATGGGAGCGAAAGCCCGCCGATGTCCTGACCAGGGCGAAAAAGAAATTTCGCTTTCCGGTATTTGTGAAGCCGGCGACGCTCGGTTCTTCGGTGGGGATGACCCGCGTGCGCAAGGCCGGTGAGCTTCCGGCCGCCATGAATGCGGCCGCCGAGTTCGCTCAGAAAATTCTGATCGAGCGTGCCATCAATGGCCGGGAAATTGAAGTCTCGGTGCTCGGCAATGACAAGCCGCAGGCTTCCATCCCTGGCGAGATCGTGCCGCATCGCGAGTTCTACGATTACGCCGCCAAATATCTCGAAGAAGGCAGCCAGCTCGTAATCCCTGCGAAGCTTACCAAGTCGCAAGTGGCGCAGTTCCAGGATTACGCCATCCGTGCTTTCCGTGCGATCGATGGCGCGGGGATGGCCCGCGCCGATTTCTTCCTCGAGCGCCGCACCAACAAAATCTACGTCAACGAACTCAATACCATTCCCGGCTTCACTGCAATCAGCATGTATCCCAAGCTTTGGGAAGCCTCCGGCCTTTCCTACTCTCAACTGATTGACCGGCTGATCGAACTCGCCCTCGAACAGCACCGGGAGAAATCCCGCACCAAATATTCAATCGAGCTCCCTCCAGGCGCTGCGGGCGCCCTCGAATCGTAACGTTCGCTCCTTTTAGCTCTCCGTTACCGAAATCGATGACACATGCCTCCCCGACGGATGTCATGCGGAGCGAAGTGCGCCTTTCGCATTCTGGTTGAGTTTGCGGAGCGAAGCATCTCCCGGTAAAATTGGGCTTCCCCATTTGCTCTGTTCACAGCTTCACGCTCGAAACCGTGTGCCACTTTCCTCCGTAGCACCACACTAAGCACTGACGGCGTCGACAGCCCGCACAGCCTGTTCGCGCCGAGCGATATCTCTGATGATGGTCCGGGAACCCACATAAAGCACGAGCGAAAGCGCCGCCGAGAGTACGGGAATGATCAGCATCGCGTGTTGGAGCCCGGTGGCGCGGGCGGATTCGGTGAGCACGCTCGACCCCGCTGCCCTCGCCGCGAGCCGCGCGAAGTGATCGCTCAAGCTGCCGGTCAGTAAGGGCCCCATCGACGCTCCACCCAGGTACATGAACATGAAGTAGATTGCCATGGTGGAAGCGCACTGGGACGGCGTTACAATTTCCTGGATCGAGGAGTAAACCAGGCCGAAGTAAGTCGTCAGCCCGCCATACGCAACCGCGAGCAAAGCCACTGCTAGAAAGTATGATCCCGGCCTCTGAACAATGCCAAAGTACGCGAGCGGAACAGCGCCGAGCGCCATCACCGACGCCGACAGCATCCGCCCGTCCTTGCGCTTTCCGATGATCCAATCGCCCCAGGCGCCGGCCAGCATGGCTCCCGGCACACCGCCGGCCAAGTGGGCAATCCCCGTGGCCATTCCCGCGCGGCCGACCGAGAGTCCGTGAATCCGGCTGAGGAACGCAGGGAGGAAAGTGGAAAACGCGTATAAGCTGAAGTTGAACAGAGCGCCCGAAACGATGATCCACCACAGCGTGGGGATCCGCAGCACCGACCACATCCCCGCCCGCTCCCCAGGGATCGCAATTGCCGATTCGGACGCGCCTCGTTTCGGCTCCCGCAGCATCAACAGCGCGGGAGTAAGCAGGACCGCCGGAGCGGCCGCAATCGCCATCGCCACCCGCCATCCGTATGCCTGCGCCAGCAAGCCGCTGAAGAAAAAACTCAGGCTGGCGCCCACCGGAACTCCCAGCATGAAGATAGCCAGTGCTCGCGCTCGTCCGGAATGCGCGAACAGGTCGCCGATCCAACTCGTCGCCGCGGGCGCCACCACCGCTTCTCCCACCCCGCAGCCCAATCGCGAAACCATTAACATCGCGTAGTTGACAGCGACCGCGGCAAACCCGGTCAGCAGTCCCCAGAGCACCATGCCTCCCGCCAGGAGCTTCTTACGACTCAAGAAATCCGCGACTCGCCCGAGCGGAACGCCAATGATCGCGTAAATCCAGATGAACGCGCTGCCGAGTAAGCCGATTTGCGTGTCGGTGAGATGGAATTCCTTCCGCACCGACTCCACGAGCGCTCCCACCACATTGCGGTCATAGAAGTTCACAATGTTGATGGCGGTCAGAACGAGGAGCGCGGTTGCGTATCCTGTTTTGGACTTCACGGAAGCGCATGCTATCACGAAGGATACGGCTCGCTCCCTTCTTCACTGCCGCGGCGGCCACCGCACTGAGCTTGACAAGCGTCATTTACGCAATTAAACTAACCAGTTAGTTAAATAATTCTGGCGCTCCCGCCGGCTTTGCTCGAGGGAAGGAGCAAGGAATGAATTACCGCCGTCTCGGAAAGAGTTCCCTGGTGAGTTCCGCTCTCGGACTTGGCTGCATGGGTATGTCCGAGTTCTACGGCCCACAGGACGACAAGGAATCGATCGCTACCCTGCACCGCGCCATCGATCTGGGCGTCACCCACCTCGATACCGCCGACGTTTATGGCCGCGGCCACAACGAAGAACTCGTCGGCAAAGCTATTCAAGGCCGTCGCAACGAAATCATTCTTGCGACGAAGTTCGGCAACATGCGCGGGCCCGATGGGGCTTTCCTCGGCGTGAACGGCCGGCCGGAATATGTTCGTCAGGCCTGCGAAGCGAGCCTCAAGCGTTTGCGCGTGCCTGCGATCGATCTCTATTACCAGCATCGCGTCGACCGGGAGGTCCCGATCGAAGAGACAGTCGGCGCGATGGCCCGTCTGGTCGAGGAAGGAAAGGTTCGCTATCTCGGTCTGTCGGAAGCCAGCGCTGCCACGATTCGTCGCGCCCACAAGACTCACCCAATCGCCGCGTTGCAAACCGAATATTCCCTCTGGACCCGCGACCCCGAAAACGAAATCCTGCCGACCTGCCGCGAGCTCGGAATCGGCTTCGTAGCTTACAGCCCGCTCGGCCGCGGTTTCCTGACCGGGAGGTTTCGCCGCGCGGAAGATTTCCCCACGGGCGACTACCGCCCTAACTCACCGCGCTTCCAAGGCGAGAATTTCGACCGGAACCTGCGGTTGGTCGAGCATATCAACCGCCTCGCCGCCGAGAAACATTGCCGGCCTTCCCAGCTCGCGCTGGCGTGGGTGCTTGCGCAGGGCGAGGACATCGTGCCCATTCCCGGGACCAAGCGCCGCGCTTATCTCGAAGAAAATCTCCGCGCCCTCGATGTACAGCTCACCACCGCCGATTTGGCGCGGATCAATGAGATCGCACCGCTTGGCGTCGCTGCCGGCCAGCGTTATCCCGAAGCAATGATGAAACGCGTGAACGCGTAACAGGCAAACGATGAGGCGCGGACGAAGAAAAGCACAGCACCCCGAGACAGCCCGGCGGATTCTCGAGGCTGCGGCACGTCATTTCGCCGCACATGGTTTAGCCGGCGCGCGCACCGACGAAATCGCCGCCGCGGCCCATGCCAACAAGGCGATGCTTTACTACTATTTCGGCGACAAGCGGCGCCTGCATCGCGCCGTCCTGGAAAACATCTTCCGCCAGGCGATGAACGCGGTCGACAAGACGCTCCCGGAAACCGCATCACCCCGCGAGCAGTTGCTTGCCTTCGTTCACGGCAATTTCGAGTTCCGCGCCGCTCATCCTCATTACACTCAGTTGTTTTTGCGCATGATGACGGAGTCACGCGATGAAATTCGCTGGCTGGCCCGCAATTACCTGCGATCGGGTCACCGCCACCTGCGCCGCGTCATCGAACAAGGGATCGCTCGCGGCGAATTCCGCCGCGTCGATCCGGTACAGACCGTCATCACGATCATTGGCATGGTCGCCTTCTACTTCGCGAGTGGGGTGGTGCACACGGAAATTCTCAAGCGCGATGCGCTGAGCCCCCATGCGGTGGCGGCACACAAGCGCGCCGTGCTGGACTTCTTGGAGCACGGGTTGTTCCATCCGGAAATGAGGAATCGATGACCGGCGGCAAGTTTTTCAGTTTTCTCGGCGTCGTCTTTCTGATCACGCTCGTCATCTACCTTGCGACGACTCCCAAGGGCAGCGACATCCCTCTGATCGGTATCGTGGATGGCAACGAGGTAATCGTCAGTCCGCAAATCACCGGGCGCATGATCAAGCTCACCGTCGATGAAGGTTCGGAGGTCAAGAAAGGCGACCTGATCGCCCAGCTCGATCCCGCTGAGCTCGAGGCCCAGCTTGCCCAGGACGTCGCCAACATCGGCAGCCTAGAAGCCAAAGTGCGACAGTCCCAGCAGACTTTGGCCTGGACCAACGAACAGACCGAAGCAGCCCTCAGTCAGGCGGCAGCAAACCTCACCTCGGTCAAGGCCCAGCTCGAACAAGCGCGCGCCACTCTCGAACTCGCCGAAGTCAATTACAAACGGGCCGAGGGCCTCTTCCAGGCCGGCGTCAATTCCGCTCAAGACCGCGACCAAGCGGAGTCCACCGTCAAAGCCGCGCGCGCCAATGTGAAATCCCTCGAAGACCAGGTAAAGGCGGCGGCCGCTGCCTTAGCGGTCGCGCAGGCCAACCGCAAGCAGGTGCAAGTCCAGCAAGCCGATGTCGCTTCGACGGAAGCGCAGTTGCGCCAGGCCCGCGCCGCGCGTGACCAGGCCCAAACGCAGTTCAGCTACACCAGGATTTACGCGCCCATCGATGGCATCGTCTCCGTGCGCGTGGCCAAGCAGGGCGAAGTCGTGGCCCAGGGCGCTCCGATCGTCGTTGTGGTCGATGTGGACCATCTCTGGGTTCGCGCCGACGTCGAGGAAAGCTACATCGATTCGATCCGCTTCGGCGACAAGATGAAAGTGCGGCTCCCATCCGGCAACGTGATTGAGGGCAGCGTTATCTTCAAAGGCGTTGAGAGTGACTATGCCACGCAGCGCGACGTCAGCCGCACCAAGCGCGATATCAAGACTTTTGCCATCAAGGTGGCGGTTCCCAATCCCGATCGCCGGCTTTTCACCGGCATGACCGCTACTGTACTGCTCCCGCAGCCCGCGCAGAAGAAGAGCTGGTTCGCGAGGCTGTGACGCAATGCAGAAGCATTTCTTTACGATTGCCTTTCCGATTCCGCCGCGGCGGACGCGGAACCCGCACGGGGATTAATCGATGAATGCGATTGAAGTGGATCATCTGACGAAAAAGTTCGGCGACTTGGTTGCCGTGAGCGACATCAGCTTCGCTGTCCCGGAAGGGGAAATCTTCGGCTTGCTGGGCCCGAATGGCGCCGGTAAGACGACGCTGATCCGCATGCTGACGACCCTGACGCCGCCCACTTCGGGAACGGCGCGAATCGCCGGGCACGACATCGTCAAGGAGGCCGACGGCGTTCGCCACGCGATGGGTGTGATCCCGCAAGCGTTCACATCCGACCCCGAGCTGACGGCCGACGAGAACATGCTCATTCACGCCAAGCTCTATGGAGTTCCCGCGGACAAGCGCCCGGCGCTCATCAAAGGCCTGCTCGAATCCGTGGACCTGTACAAGTTTCATGATGCGCTGGTGCGCACTTTCTCGGGCGGCATGCGTCGGCGACTCGAAATCGCGCGCGGGCTCGTGCATTCGCCGAAGATTCTCTTTCTGGACGAGCCGACTACGGGCCTCGACCCGGTCTCTCGCACGAACGTCTGGGAAATGATTCGGCGGCTGCAGGAACAAGCTGAACTTACGATTCTCCTGACCACGCACTACATGGACGAGGCCGACAAGCTCTGCGACCGCATCGCCATCGTGGATCACGGCAAACTGGCGGCTCTCGACTCGCCCACGAAGCTGAAGGATAGCATTCCCGGCAACGACACCGTGGAAGCGGAATTCGATCGCGCGCCCGCCGATTGGATCGACCAATTGCGCGGTCTGGCGCAAGTCGCAAACGTCAGCCAGCGTGACGGCCTTGTTCATATTGCATCCCATGATGGCCCCGCCACGATCGCGGCGCTGATGGACCTGGCGCGCGCTCGCCATGTTACGGTGAGACGGGTCACCGTCCAGAGCACCACCCTCGACGATGTGTTCCTGCACTACACCGGGAGCGAGCTGCGCGACGCTGCGCACGCAGGCGTTGGATATGACGTCAGCCACCTCTATCGCTAACGCTGCGTCAACGGATCCACATCTCATCCTGGGATCCGGCGCTTTGATTCCACTCCAGGCGAGCCTCAAAACTTGGTGCTGTCATTCTGAGGCCGGCGGAGCCGGCTCGAAGAATCTCAACGCTGCGGACTTGCGATGCTGACATCTGAGCGCCCGGTGATCGAAAACAGAAAAGACTTCCAAGGATATCCTCGGCCATGAAGTTCTATCGCATCTGGGCCCTTATCGAACGCGACATGCGGAAGTTCCTCCGCAGCCCCGCGCTCATGATGAGCTCGATGGTCTTTCCGCTGATGCAGCTCATCGTCCTGGGCTACGCCTTCGGCGGCAAGATTCGGAATACGACCATCGCTTTTGTGGATCAGGACCACACGACCGAATCTAGAAAGATCCGTGAGATGTTTAACGGAATTGCCGCAAACGCGAAGACCTTCAAGGTCATCGACTACAATTCCGTTCCCAAAGCGCTGGATGACCTCCGCGCCGGCTTCGTGCGCGGCGTCGTAACGGTTCCCTACGATTTCTCCCGGCGCGTCTACCACAAAGATCGGCCGCGCATCGGCTTCGCTGAAGACAATACCGATCAGTTCATCTCGAATGCGATTCTCGAGCGTGTCCAGCAGATGGTCGATCAGATGAACGCGCCGGATGTTGCCTCACGGCTGCCCGGCCAAATTCAGCTCAACGTTGTTGAAGTCTATCCCTACATCGAGTACGTGAAATACCTCCTGGCAGGATCGATCGCCATGGCCATTTTCATCGTTGCCATGATCGGCGGCGGCATCACCTTCATCGACGACAAGTCGCGCGGCCTCCACGAAGGCTATCTGGTCACTCCCATTCACAAAACCGAGCTGGTGATGGGCCTGGTCGGCGCCGGTGCGCTCAAAGGTCTGATGGCCGGAATGGTGTTGACGATTGTCGGTGGGCTGATTGCTGGCATCCCCCAGCTCTGGAATCCGGTGCGGCTGCTTTATCTCTTGGTTGTCGTTGGCGTGGCGTCGGTGGCCATGATCAGCTTCATGTTTCTGCTGATGGTGCGAGTCGATGATCCGCTGGTCCCGCGAGCGGTTTTCGGCGTGCTGAATACGCTCCTGTTTTTCCCCTCAGGCGCCGTCTATCCCGTCGAGGCGTTTCCGTGGTGGCTGAAGTGGATTTCGGTGATCGATCCGTTCACTTACACCGTGCATGCGCTGCGCAATCTCACCCTCAAGAACACCGGCATTGAAGGCATTTACTTCGACGTGATAGTTTTGACCGGGTTCGCAGCGATGATGGTCGGCAGCTGCATTGCGCTCTTCAAGCGCCAGTTATGATCAGGAGGAAATCTTGAGTCTGTTTGACGGCACCAGCGAGCATCCGCCTTCGAAGGTGCAGCGTTACCTCATAACCACCGCGGTTTTTGTCGCTCTGCTGGCCGGAAGTCTCTGGTATGTCTTACGATTCCATTCGGAAAAAACAATCGTCCGCAATTTCCTCACGAGCGTGGCGGCGGGACAGATGGAACAGGCCTATCAGATCTGGAAGCCGCAGTCGAGTTATTCGTACAAGGATTTTCTCGAAGACTGGGGACCCAATGGATATTACGGCCCGGTGAAGAGTTTCAAGTTCGCCGATGCGCAGCATCCCCGCAATGGCTCGGGTGTCGTGGTCATCGTCGATGTCAGCCCTTACCGGCCGTTTCCCTCCTCGGATGACGCGGCCAGCCAGACCAAAACCAAGGAAGTTAAAATTTGGGTCCAATTCACGGACCATTCCCTCAGCTTCGCGCCGTAATTCACTCAGCCATTCTGCAACAAGAGCAGCACCGTAGATTCTCTCTTAGGTGTCAAGAAATTTTTCTTTTGGAGTGGCAGAACCTTTTCTTGTTGAGCTCATGCAGCCTCTGCTGCGCAATGGCCAGACGCTGGAGCTAGGTGATAGAGTTTGGCGC
>JBARRP010000031.1:0-3226 GCA_049644285.1 Candidatus Acidiferrales bacterium
CGCTGGGGGACAACCGGCGGGTGGATCTCTCCCAGACCCTGATTTTTATGACCTCGAACCTGGGCGGCGGCGAGATCACCGAGTTGATGACCGGCGGGATGGGCTTTGCCCCGGCGGTGAAGCCGGACTCGCGCACCCGGCTGGACGAGAAAGTGGAACGAACCGCGTCGGAAGCAGCCAAGCGCAAGTTTGCTCCGGAATTCATGAACCGCATCGACAAGGTGGTGGTGTTCCATCCGTTGCGGGAAAAGCAGCTCGAACAAATCCTCGAGATCGAGTTAGGGATGGTGCAGCAACGCGTGCTGGAGACGGCCAAGGGACGATTTCTGTTCCGAGTGACTCCGGCGGCTCGGGAGTTCTTGTTAAAGGAAGGGACGGACTTGAAGTACGGGGCTCGGCATTTGAAGCGAGCGATCGAGCGGCACGTGGTGTACCCGCTCGCGAGCTTGCTAGCCACCGAGCAAGTGTCGCTGGGCGACGTGCTCTCGATTGACTGGGACCGCGCAGACGAGCGGCTGGAATTCCTGAAGGAAGCGGAAGGGGCGCTTTCGCCGGCAGCAGCCCCGGCTCCCGGCATCGTCGCCGAAGCCGCGGATGCCCAGAAGGACGCCCATGCGCTCCCGATTGCCACTGCCGGGCCAATTGCGGAGCCATCGCCGCGGCAGCGTCCTCGATGATTGGCGCGCCGTCTGAACGCGATCAGGAGGAGACCGTCGAGAAGGAAGGAACATCCAGATCGCCCTTTCAAACCAGGTGATTCACGTCACCCTGAATCGTAGCGCTGCGGAGCACACACGTCTGAACAGTTGCTGTCCATTTCGCAGGAGATCATCGACCGCTAGCGAACGCGGAATTGGCGGGGGACGCTCGCTAGCGCTTCTGGGGGATATGGAGATGAGACTTGAGGGTTCCGACGGCCGGGCTTTATACCGCTTCCCGGCTTATTGGAGGCGCTGGATTGCCGGGCGGGCCTCGCTCGGCGTTGCCATGGTTTTGTTATCGGTGATTCCTGCCCGGTCGCAGCAGAGCAAAGAAACCGACCTTGCCGAAAAGAGCCTCGAAGACCTGATGAATACCCAGGTCACTTCGGTTTCGAAGAAGGAACAGAAGCTATCGCAGGTTGCCGCAGCAATCTTCGTGATCACACAGGAAGACATCCGCAGGTCTGGAGCAACGAATATTCCCGATTTGCTGCGCATGGTGCCCGGGATGGAAGTCGCCCAAATCGACGGAAACACTTGGGCGATCAGCGCCCGGGGTTTCAACACCCAGTTCGCCAACAAGCTGCTGGTGCTGGTTGACGGGCGCACCGTTTATTCGGCGTACGCCGGCGGTGTCTTCTGGGACACGCTCGATTTACTTCTGAAGGACATTGACCGGATTGAAGTGATCCGCGGGCCGGGCGCGACTGTGTGGGGCGCAAACGCAGTGAATGGCGTGATCAACATCATCCCAAAGAAGTCTTCCGATACGCAGGGCGGGCTGATCGCAGGCGGGGCGGGCGGCTTTGAACGCGGTTTCACGGAGGGGCGTTATGGCGGGAAGCTCGGCCAGCAAGTGACGTACCGCGCGTTCATGAAGTATTTCAGTCGAAACCATCTGCTCGATGTCAACAGCCAGAGTGGTGACGATGGATGGGACGTACTCCGTGGAGGGTTTCGCGCGGATGCAACCGTCAACACTCAGAACTCGCTCACTTTGGAGGGTGGCCTCTATACCGGCACGGAAGGAGAGACTCAAACCTCCTTCGTTTCGCTCGCACCGGTGCTACAGGAGACACCGATGTATTTGCTCATGTTTCGGGAGGCGACATTCTGGGCCGCTGGAATCATGTCTTTTCAAGTCGCTCCGATACGACGCTGCAACTCTATGACGATCACTATTCCCGGAACGACTCACACCTTCGTGAGCGTCAACACAACGTTGACCTGGACTTTCAACAGCACCTCGCGTGGGGCAGTCGGCAGGACTTCGTTTGGGGAGGGGGCTACCGCTTTACCGGGGATAACATCTCCGGTAGCTTGACGCAGTCTTTTGTCCCCGAGCGCCGGAACGCCAACCTCTTCAATTCCTTTGTGCAGGATGAAATCACCGTCGTTCCGCACAAGTTTCTTCTAACCATCGGCTCGAAGCTCGAGCACAACACCTACACCGGATTTCATCCCGAACCGTCGGTGCGCTGGGTGTGGACTCCCGATAGCCGCCAAGCAATTTGGGGCGCCTATTCCCGGGCCACGAGCACTCCGTCTCGGGCTGCAACCGCGCTCCACCTTGTCCTCGCCGCGTTTCCCGGTCCCGGGGGGTTGCTGACCCTCGTGAACCTGCTCGGCAATGCGCATTTTCAGGACGAAAACGTTGAGGCCTACGAGGTCGGATATCGCTTACAAGCGAGTAGCCGTCTTTCGCTGGACCTCGCTGGCTTCTACAAACAAATACCACGACCTCAGCAGTACAGAGCCGGGAACTCCCTTTTTTGAGACGAATCCTTCCCCGCCGCATCTCGTCATTCCGCTGATGTTCGGCAACGGCATGCTCGGAAGGGTACGGCGTCGAACTCGCGGCAACCTGGAAACCCTGGAACCATTGGACGCTCAGCCCTGGGTACACCCTGCTCCAGACGCACTTGCATCGCGGGCCTTCAAGCCAGGACACCACCTCACCCATCGGCGACCAGGGTTTGAACCCGCGAAACCAGTTTCAGTTGCGGTCTCACCTGGATTTCCCGCGCCATTTCGAAGTGGATACTTCCTTGTATTTCGTCGGGCGTCTCCCAACTGAGAGTGTGCCTTCCTACACTCGCGTGGACCAGCGGTTCGCGTGGCTTCCGGCGGAGCGTTTGGAGATCAGCATCGTTGGCCAAAATCTCGCGCAAGACCACCACTCGGAGCTCATCGACCCGAACGGCACGCTGGCGCCCAGTGAAGTGAAACGCAGTTTTTACGGAGAAATTCGGTGGCGATTCTGAGATTTCCAATCTCAGCTTCTAATTTGAGTTTTTCGGATTACAGGCGGGAGCAAAGCAAACGCACACGGCATCGACTGCGAGCCAATGGGGAATCGGGGGGAACGCGCGCTAGCACCCCTGGGAGATACGAAGATGAGACTTAACCTGAATCCTGCGCGAGAAACAGGTCAGAGGCCACACCAGACCGCTCTGCGCGCAGGTCGGAGGCTTGTGAGCGCATTGTTGCAGAACCGCATTTTTAATGAGGTTCCACAACAAAGG
>JBARRP010000032.1:0-5500 GCA_049644285.1 Candidatus Acidiferrales bacterium
CAGATCCTCGATGTCCTTCGCCAATCCCGCGTGCCACAAACTCGGTCGCTCGTGCCGCAGATGGATCACTCTGTCGCCTCCGTGACGAAATTTTCTTCCGACCCTCATCTGCATCTTTTAGCACGAACGCAACCACACCCACACACAAAACACACTACTTCATCGACTATTTTTGCGACGGAAAGTAACTAGATGAAAAAACAATCGATAGGTTGGTGCGGAAGGAGGGAGTTGAACCCACACGGCCTTTCGGCCACAGGATCCTAAGTCCTGCGCGTCTGCCAGTTCCGCCACTTCCGCGGTGGGGAAAGTATAACACCGCTGCACAATGCGATCATTTCGACGACTGGTGCGCGCGGGCGAACTCGGCAGATCGACGCTCGATCCTCCTTGGGCGCGCCACTCTCTTCAATGATCTGGCTCGCGCCGGCGGGTGCTTCTCTATCTTTTCTGCTTTGAGTTCTTCAGGAGCCAGCCTTGTCCCGGGTGGTTTGCCATCCAGTCCCGAATCATTGCGGCTACGTCAGAATGGTTTCGTCTGCAGGCATTCTTTTTTGCTGACTATCGCGCCCAAGAGTCGGCACGTTGGACCCATCGAAGCCCTTCGGTATGTATAGCACCGCGAACGGGCGAAAGTTGTTATGAAACGAGCAACCACCGAGCAGCTTCTTGGGAATGGGCTGGAGTGAGCGACGAATGCGGATTAGTCCATTCACCCAGTCTACGTCGTGTCCAAACAATCCAAGCAGTTCCATTCGACAAAAGCCAGTCACAGTGCGCGTGGTAACCAGCACCTGATACGTCGGCGGCAGAATCATCCGGGCAGTCTCAAGAGCGCTAGCGTTAGTTAACGCTCGATTCTGGCCTATCGGGAACAGCAGGCGGATTGATTAGCGTGAATAGCTCATCTTTGATGTTGCGATATTTTTCGTAAGCAACGACTTCCGCGGTCCGTTGTTTGAGCAGGGTGTGATACGAAGTCCAACTGAATGCGTCTCTGGTTTCGGCCAACAGCACGCTGAGCTGTTCAGCTTCATGGGAATAATCGCTAAAAGCCTGATCCATTCTCGTGAGTAGCATTTTGCGATTGCCTAGCTGTTCCATTGGAGGTCTCCCTAAACTGCCTACAGTCAATCAGAGGTACACCACCGGCTCTTCGAGTCGTCCCAAGGTCCGTCCGAACGGGGTCTCGCTCAGGTCCGACGAGGTTAGTCCGTACGGGAGGCGTCTGGCCCACTTCCTCGTGTGTGCCTTCGCTAGCGTCGCGTCCGCACGGGACACGTCGTGACATCGGGTGTTCGGGCGATGACGCCGCAAGGAGCTTGGCAGGTTTAGTACATCCCGCCCATGCCGCCGCCGTGGCCTGCACCTACCGCGGCCTTCATTCCCTCTTCCTTGATTTCGGCCACCAGGGCTTCGGTAGTCAGCATCAGTCCGGCGATGGACGCGGCGTTCTGCAGGGCCAGGCGGGTGACCTTGGCCGGATCAATCACGCCAGCCTTGACCATGTCCCCGAACTCGCCCGTTTCTGCGTCGAAGCCGAAGTTATCGTCCTTCGACTCGCGCACTCTGCTGACCACAACGGCGCCTTCATGGCCAGCGTTTTGCGCGATCTGGCGCATCGGCTCCTCTAATGCGCGCCGGACAATCCTGACCCCGATGGCCTCGTCCTGATGCACCTTGAGCTTGTCGAGGGCGGGGATGCAGCGCAGCAGGGCTACTCCGCCGCCGGACACGATGCCTTCCTCGACCGCGGCGCGAGTGGCGTGCATGGCGTCCTCGACGCGAGCCTTCTTCTCCTTCAGCTCCATCTCGGTCGCCGCGCCCACCTTGATCACCGCCACGCCGCCAACCAGCTTGGCCAGGCGCTCTTGGAGTTTTTCCTTGTCGTAGTCCGAGGTGGTCTCCTCGATCTGCGCGCGGAGCTGCTTGATGCGGCCCTCAATCTCGCCGGCCTTCCCGGCGCCCTCGACGATTGTGGTGTTGTCCTTGTCGATGGTCACCTTCTTGGCCTTGCCCAAGTCCTCGATCTCAACGTTCTCGAGCTTGATGCCAAGCTCCTCGGTGATGGCCTTGCCGCCGGTGAGGATGGCGATATCCTCGAGCATGGCCTTGCGGCGATCGCCGAAGCCGGGGGCCTTCACCGCAGCGCATTGCAGCGTGCCGCGGAGCTTGTTCACGACGAGCGTCGCGAGTGCTTCGCCCTCGACGTCCTCGGCGACGATCAGCAGCGGCTTGCCCATCTTGGCGATTTGCTCGAGGAGCGGAAGCAGGTCCTTCATCGAGCTGATTTTCTTTTCGTGGATCAGGATGCGGACGTCTTCGAGAACGCATTCCATCCGTTCCGGGTCCGTGACGAAGTAGGGCGAGAGGTAGCCGCGGTCGAACTGCATCCCTTCGACCACTTCGAGAGTCGTCTCCATCGTCTTCGATTCCTCGACAGTGATGACGCCATCCTTGCCCACCTTCTTCATGGCCTCGGCAATGATGGAGCCGACCTGCTTGTCGGTGTTGGCGCTGATGGTACCGACCTGCGCGATCATGTCGCCCTTTACCTCTCGGGAGAGCCTCTTGATCTCTTCCACCGCGACTTCCACGGCCTTCTCGATGCCGCGCTTGAGCGCCATCGGGCTTGCGCCCGCGGCAACCGTCCGGACGCCTTCGCGGAAGATCGACTGGGCCAGCACGGTCGCGGTGGTGGTGCCGTCACCGGCCACATCCGAGGTCTTGGACGCAACCTCGCGCACCATCTGCGCACCCATATTCTCGAGCGGATCCTGCAGCTCGATTTCCTTGGCCACCGTCACGCCGTCCTTGGTGATGATCGGCGCACCGAACTTCTTTTCGATGACCGCGTTGCGGCCCTTCGGGCCTAGCGTGATCTTCACGGCATCGGCCAATACGTTGATGCCGCGCAGAATCGCCTGACGCGAATTCTCACCAGTTACAATTTGCTTTGCCATTAGACTTCGCCCTCCTGGGTGATTGAGAATCTCTGCCCCTTCCAAAACCTTCGGATCGGGGGAAATTACTTCTTGCCGGATGCCGCTTTGGCCATCCCGCTGAGCTTCGCCAGAACTTCCTCCTCGCGGAGGATCATGTACTCCTGGTCATCGATCTTGATGTCGTTGCCGGTGTATTTGCCGAACAAGATCCGGTCGCCGACCTTCACATCCAAGGGGATCCGTTTGCCCTTCTCGACCTTGCCGGCTCCAACGGCCATCACTTCGCCCTCTTGAGGCTTCTCCTTGGCCGTGTCGGGGATGATGATGCCGCCCTTCGCGGTTTCTTTCTCTTCCAACCTTCGCACCAGGATGCGGTCGTGCAGGGGAGTCACATGCAGTGTCATTTTTCTTATCCCTCCGTTCAATCCGTTCGAAAGATTCCGAAAGTAAGTTCGTGATTACTCTAAACCGACCTCAACGGCGAGAAACCCTTCTGTCCTGCTGTATGGCCAAACCTAATGGTTCTGGGTATTCGATTTCCTTCTGCGAGTCTCATGCTTTGACTCACGCAAGCAACCAATTGTGCTCGGCCCCACTGATTCTTCTGCCGCTCCGCACTATCGTGCACTCAGGCGGATTGGCTTTTTTCCGCCTGCGACCCCCATCAAAGCGGTCAGGAGAATCGCACTCAAGATCGCAACCAGCGTGGTGTAAAAGATCCCCGCATAACCGGGAGCGCCGGTGGAGCGCATGATAAGACCCCCTGTCACGCCCCCCGCGATTCCCATGGCGCCGTCCATCAACGGACCGTATCCGTAACCCCGCATGTTCTTTCCGGTCATCCAACCGCCCGCCAGCCCAGCAATGATCCATAACAGCAATTGCATTTGATCCTCCTTTAATTCAATCTCCCAAGCATCCCTCTGCGATGGCTTAGTTGGCGAATGCTTTCGAAACAGCCTTCTTATGAGCCAGCGCGGTGTGAGATCCATGAGCCAGAGCCTCATCTGGCAGTGCTGCAGTCTTCCTAAGCACTGGCAAACCTCAATTAAGGGCGAAACATCTTTATGTTCTTCTGTCGCGCCACTTCCAGGTCGCCGGCTTCCTTTATCTGGCGAGCCATTTCCATCTGCGGAGCTTCTTGGACATCGAGCTTCACCGATTCAGCAATCGCAACCTCGGCTTGAGCGTTCAGCTGCTTCGAGAACATGACCAGCCCGAAATTATCCAAGGCAGAGGAACGAAACAGGTTGACCGAGCGTTGCGAGTCTTCCCAGCGGGCGATCACTTTTTGTGTCGGCCCCTCCATGTCAGTCGATGGGAAGCTAATCGTGACATCGGGCCTCGTGGCGGTTCCGTACTTTGCCGACAGGGCTCGGATCATGTCCTCAGAGGTAAGCCCCTCGGTGGCGCGTCGATCATAGGTCACCAAAATCTTGTAGAGCTCGCCATTGTAAAAGGTTAAGAGGACCTGCGAGACTGGCTCCGCTGCCCGCGAGGAATCCGCAACAGGCGGCGGCCACCACGTCACCTCTTGGATGACTGCGGGACGCTTGTGAATGACCGTCGCTGGGAGCGGTCCCAGGTCAGCCTGGTTTGATAGCTTGACCAAACTCGCCCCGAGGGGAAAGCTTCGATACCGGGAAAGATCTTGTCCATGAATCAAAGGGGCGAAGAGCAGGGTCATAACGAGGGCAATGAGGACACGACGCGTCATTTTCATGGAAATGTCTCCTTCGAATTTCTAACGATTCAAAATTGTTGCCACACTCAGCGGTATGATCGTTTCTTCCTGGCGCGACTCTTTAGTGCTCGTAAACACTGGGATTGGGTTCAGACGACCAACCTTGCTCGGTCCGCGGTCCTGCAGGTCTTTGGAGGAGCCGAAAAGAAACATGCTTTCCTGGATGTGTCGCAAGCGCGCGGAAATGCTCGTGTAGGGCACCCCCAGGAAGTGTCTCGAGGCCACTTGCGTAATCTCCAGTGAATTGAATTTCTCCGACTTCACGCCCGCCAGGATCCGTTTGACTGCCCTGCGTATCCGCCCTAACCCTTCAAAACCGATGACCGTCGTCCTAATTTCTCCAGCTAAGCAGAAGAAGGTCCATCCGGCTTCGCGAACTGTGCGATCCAATCCGTACCCGTCCAAATTATTCACGAATCGCCAACCAGGCGCACACGGCTCACTTTCGAACTGCAGGGTTTCCGGCAAAGACGTGCCATCCTTGATCAGGATTGTGCCCGCTTTAATCGTTTGTTGCATATGGACTCTCCTCGGCAACTACGGTCGCGCATTGGTTTTCAGCAACTCGCATCGCCGGCCGCAGGTTTAGCGCGAACACGCCGTGATGAGAATCCACGGCATGGTCTTGCTGACCATTGGTAACCTCGTTCCCCATCGAGCTCCTTCTTCACCGGAGAAGTGCGGGGGCGGATTTGGCCCGCCCCCTCCGAATCAGATGACCTGTCGGCTTTACGCCGCTACGGCAGCGGCGATCTTGTGGAACGTGGAGTTGGAAACTTCATAGGTTTCAACCTTTGGAGTTCCCTCAACC
>JBARRP010000033.1:0-3928 GCA_049644285.1 Candidatus Acidiferrales bacterium
GTTTACGGGCTGAATGACAGCTACGATCCCGATCGAGTGCCGCGCAGCGATGCGGATGCCAATGCCTATGCCAATTGGAGCTACCAGGACGTGGCCACGGACACGGGCTACCGAGACGGCCTACAAGGCGGATTAAGCGATGTGCGGCAGCGCAAAGACTTCAAGCCGGAAAAGCACGAAGCCTACGAGGACGGCAAGCACGGCTACCGCAAAGACTATGGCGACAAGAAACTTTATATAGAACAATACCGCAAAGGATTTCTACGCGGTTACGAAGACGCTTTCAACCGCAAATCTCGGTAAGCGACGATAAAAAGCAAAGCACTAAACAGGCCCGCGTGGCGCATAGCCATGATCTCCTTCACGCACGAGGACCTGACTGCCAGGGACCTGTCTCATTCCGGATACTGCGTCACATATCAAACCATGTTTTGATACGGACACATAGCAGCCAACCGACTCGGCGTGAGACAGTCGGCCTGGGCTTTGGTCGCCACAATTCATAGGGCTCTCATCGGCGCGTCCGTAAGTGGCCAGGTTCATCAATCATCATACGAAAGGTCCACGGTGTATTTGGCAGAATCCTGTTCCGATAGCTACTGACATAGGATACCGCAGGTGCCGTTGTACGGGATTTCTCGGTGCGGAACATAGTCTCTCCACTCCAAGGCCGAGTCAAACTTCATGACAATACGAGAGAAGTGCGATGGCACATGACAGGATTGCTCGACACATAAAAAGAGAGAGAAACTATCAACAGAATCGGTATCATTCCTTCGTATCGTGGTCTCCTTTCGACCTTTCTAAAGCATGCGCGTCATATTTGAGCCACTCGTCGGATACGCAAACAGCATGTGCTTTAAATCGGTGGCACGCATCCCGGAACGGATGGCAAGCGCGAAGAGATTGATGACTTCACCGGCCTCGCTCCCTAGAATATGGGCGCCCAGAATGCGGTCTGTGCCTTCTTCCACGAGCACTTTGTAGCCGGAATATGTTTCCGCAACCCGCCGAGGAGAATACCAGGTCGAGGTCATCTCCTTCTTGACCCTGAACTTAAGGTTTTGCTCACGTGCGCCGCGTTCACTGAGACCGACAGCAGCCAGCGGGGGAATCGTGAAGACGACCGACGGAATGCCGAGGTAATTTGGTCTCTGATGGTTTCCCTTCAAGAGGTTTGCGGCCACAATCAGCCCTTCATAGCTCGCCACAGGGGCCAGCGGCGGGCCTCCACTGGCGGCGGCATCTCCCGCCGCATACACAGCTGGAATCGACACACTTTGCAAGAATTCGTTGACTCGCACTCCCCGCTTCTCCCATTCGATCCCCGCAGCATCGAGATTCAGGTCGTTGATCTCGGGCACGCGACCCGCCGCATGCACAACCAACTCCGTCTGAAACGTGCCCGTCTCCCCAGAGGCCAATGCCCGGACAATCAACTGAGCGGAGCTCTTTTCGATCCCTATCGCTTCGTTTCCGAGATGAACGTCAATGCCAAGTTCACGAGTTCTCTCAACGAGCTGATCAACGAGATCCGGGTCAAAAAGGGCAAGAGGACCGGGGCCACGGTGTAGGACTGTGACCTGCGATCCCACACGCGCCGCTACATGCGCAAACTCAAAGGCGATATACCCGCCTCCGATAAAGAGAATCCTCCGCGGGAGTTCGTTCAACTCCAAGAACTGATCGCTTGTCGTAAGGTGCTCAGCGCCGGGAATCTCCAAATCTGCCGGTACCTCCCCGGCCGCAATAACGACGTACCGTCCCTCCAATGTCTCTTCCCCTACTTGCACTGTAGTTGGACCGGCGAAGCGCGCCCGACCATGGAACGCTGCGATGTCGGCTTTCGCGAACCCGTCTTCGCGCCGTTTTGGAACGGGCTCAGTGAAAGAACGCTTGAAATGCATTAACTCGGGCCAATCAATCTGAAGCTTCGCGGCCTGAATTCCTTTTCCTTTCATTCGCCGAGTCCAGTCAACGGCTTCGGCAGCTCCGACGAGCACTTTCTTTGGGTCGCATCCCCGTAGAGCACAGGTACCTCCGAAAGGCCTCGAATCCACGATCGCAACCTGCCATCCTGCTTCGCGACAGCGCGACGCCACCGCCGAGGCGGCTGATCCTGTTCCGATTGCGATCACATCAAATTTTCTAGTCATAGTTCCCTCAAGGCATTTTGCATTTGTTCGGGCACGAACTCGTGAGTCGCAGCGATTCACTCCTGGCCACGGCAAATGGGTATTGAAAAACACGGTGGTGTCTTACCGATGCCGTTCACTTGTGCGTACAATCGGCCAACCGGACATGCGGCCTGCCCCATCACCTTGGCGGTTGAGTAACGGGCACTCGTAGAATCCCCCGACATGCCCTTGAAGTCCGCTTCTGGAAAGTTGCGGTGGGCCTAACTATCTTCACTTATTGTGTAGTCGGCTTATCGGACGCTGGCCGTCGGCCAAGATAGGTCCCGCAAGACCCCGCAGTGTTTTCTGGCGTACGAATCTGTTTCGGATTACGAGAGGCTGCTGTAACTTACGCATTAGGTGGAACACTTCTTCACCTGCCCGCACTGTGGAGAACAGATCTCAATGATCTTAGACCCGTCGATCCACCGTCAGACCTACGTCGAAGACTGCGAAGTCTGTTGCAACCCCATCGAGATCAGCTATACGGTACAAGACGACGCTCTCGCTAACTTTGACGCCAAGGCCCTCGAATAGACTCATATAGGACACAACGCTCTGGGAGAAATCATGGAAATCTCACACGCCTTGTGAATCCCGTCCAATTCGTCCAAAGAGGAACACAAAAGCGACGTGCTTTTCCGCTACTGCCCTGGGAGTTTCTCTTCAAGCTCAGTTGCGAGCTTTTGCACGTCCATCGTTTTGCTGAATCCTTCAACCGCCTCCTTTGTAGATTTCACGTCGAGACCCAGGTGCTGACAAAGCTTTTGCTGCATTTGCAGCATCGTGGTGATTTCCTGTTCGGCAAGCATGCTGACTTGAAGACCAAGATGGGAGCGGCGTTCGGCCTGGCGAGCCATGCGGTTTTGACTGATCAGCACGAAGATCGTCAGGAAAACACTTTCGGAGGAAACCAAGAGCGCCAGAATGCCGAAGGGAAATGGATCGAACGGCCTCAGACGGGGAATTAGGTTGAGGTTCACCATACTCCAGGCAGCAACCAGAAGAGCATGCAGCAAAAGAAACGTCATGCTGCCAATGAATTTCACGATTGCGTCGCTGGCACGCTCGGTCGACGTCCGGCCATGCAAAGCTTCCTCCTCCAGCTTTGCGATTGCCTCAATATTGAATTGCGTAGGATTGTTCGCAACTTGGTCAGACAACGCTTTTTTCATTTGCTCAGCTTCGCACGGCTTCTTTGAATCGAGATACAGGCTCCAGCACACTTTATGCGTTCTGTTGCCTTCTACTCTTTCGTTCTTCGGACTCAATGCGGTGCTTCAGCGTGAAGCCCTCGAGGAACTCCTTAGCGATGAAGGGCTGGCTTTGGTGTTCGGCGATCTCGTAAACGACGCAGATACCGGGATGATTCAGTGCCGAGGCGGTACGGGCTTCGCGGCGGAATCGCTCCAGTGCCAGCGGATCCTGAACGACCTCTTTGGGCATGAATTTAAGCGCGACATCCCGGCCCAATGTGGTGTCTTCCGCTTTGTACACCACTCCCATCCCGCCGCCACCGAGTTTTTCCAGAATGCGGTAGTGGGAGATAGTGCGGCCGAGTATTGACGAGGAATCAATCACCGGTGGTGCATCTTACGCCAGCACCTCCATGCAGGCAATCGTGCGTATCGCGCCGTGCTAAATGTAACCCTAGGGGGTGTTATCGCGCCATTTAGTATGTAACCGAACTCAACCGACGTTTTGAGGGGGTTACTGTGGGCCGTCAAGCGAAATGGGAATACTTCCGCGCG
>JBARRP010000034.1:0-27706 GCA_049644285.1 Candidatus Acidiferrales bacterium
CGTTTCTGGCTCCAACGCCATCATCGCTCTCCGCTGTGCGAAGCTCAGTGGTCGCTTTCAGGACTTCTGGGAACGCAGAACGGAACGTAGGGCCGCATGACTCATCACTTTCTTGGGGTGCACCCGATGCACGTGCAAGTCGCGGCGCTTCATGTCTTCGATCTAAGAACTGCCGCTCACGCCGGCGGCCGGTTGCGCGTTGATCACATCAACCGCGATTCCCCAGGCAACCCCGCGCCGAGAGTCGAGTATCATTGCAACTGGCGCCGACTTCGCGTCGTCAAGGACGCGCCCATGCCCTCTAAAAGTCCCTTCGAACTTGGCCGGGAGCTCGCGCCTTTCGTCGAAGAACTCTTTCAAAAGGCCGCCGCGCTCCGCGAATGGAATCTGACGCTCGTGGTTTTCAGCGCAGCACTCGAACGGAGCGCCTGGCATCGCTTCCAGAATCCTGAGCCGGAGATCGAAGATATTCGCGTGTATCTCAACTCCTTGCATGTTGCGGATCTTGCCCTTGCCTGCGCGTGTCGAGCCGGGAATGCCGCCGCCTGGGAGCACTTCGTGGCGCAATTCCGTCCCGAGCTCTATCGAGCGGCGCGGGCGATTGCCGGGGAAACGCAGGGCCGCGAGTTGGCGGATTCGCTCTATGCCGAGCTGTACGGATTGGAAACGCGCGAGGGCGAGCGCCGCTCGCTGTTCGAATATTTTTACGGCCGGAGCAAATTGACCACGTGGCTGCGAGCGATTCTGGCACAGCGGCACGTCGATGAGTGGCGCCGCTCGAGGAAAACAGAATCGCTCGACGAGGATGAGTCGACGCAAGCCATGCCGAGTAAGCTGCGAAGTTCTGCCGCGAATTCCGTGCCCGACCCGGACCGCGAGCGCTATCTGGCCCTGCTGCAGGCCGCCATGAAGGATGCGCTCGCGAGCCTTGAGCCGCGCCAGCGTTTGCGTCTGGCGTATTACTATGTGGACGGTCTGACGCTCGCCCAGATCGGGCGCTTGCTTGGCGAGCATGAAGCCACCGTCTCGCGCAAGCTTGAGCGCGCCCGGGGTGAACTGCGCCGGCGCATCGATGCGGCCCTGCGCGAAGAAAAGAGATTGAGCGAGGCGCAGGTGCGGCTCTGTTATGAATATGCGCAGGAAGAATGGCCCTTCGATTTGACGGGCGCACTCTCGGCTCGAGAGTGAAGGTTCGACGCGGCTGCAAGAATCGCCGCGTCGTGCGTTCTATCGAAAGGGGAAAGGCGGATGGCTTTGCGTGAGGATCAAAAAGCTTTGGCTGGCCTGATCCGGCGCGGCCTTTCCGGTGACGTGAAAATGGCCACACCAGACTGCCCAGGGCCGGACGAGCTGGCAGCCTACTACGAGAAATCACTTCCATCCGCAGAAGCCGCCCGCTGGGAAACTCATTTCTCGAACTGTGCGCATTGCCGAATGCAACTCGCAGCCATCGCCCGCGCTGGCGAAGCCGACGCCCAACCACAGCACGGGCCCTGGGTTTGGGGGCTGATGTGGAATTGGCGGTGGCTCGTCCCAGCAGCCACTGCACTCGCAGTCTTGGTCGTGTGGTTCGCGTTGCGTCCCACTCGCGGCATTTTGCAGCACCCGGCAAACGGTCGCACCGAGGTCGCTATGAATGCACCTCCGGTAGTTTCCGCGCCGGCTTCGCCGACTGCGGAGAAACCGGCGTCGGCGGGGAGTAGCTCGACCTCATCACCACCGACTGCAGAGTCACGGGAAAGCGTCGCTGGCGCCACGAAATCACTGCCAGCAGGCGCGTTTGCGAAGAAGCCGCTAGCAGCGCCACAAGCGGGAATTCCGAGGGGTGCGTCAAAGCCGGCGCTCGCGTTGCCGCCAGCTCCAGCCCCTCCGCCTGAAGCGAAAACTGAACTCGCCGAGAAAGCGAAGGAAGAATCTTCACCGGCTGCGGCAATGGATCAGATGGTCGAAGTGGCTCCAGCACCCGCCGCGAATCCTCAGAATGCCACGGGTGACTTGGGTAGAGCAGCTCAAGGCAGCAAGGACGCAGCGGCTTCGGACGAAAGGAAATCACGGGCGGCCGGTGCACTGGCGAGGAACGCACTGCGAGCCTCCCCCGCCCAATTGCAAACCCTCGGCGTTCGCTCCGGCGAAGCTTTCATCTCCGATCCGGAAAAGACGATTTTGTGGCGCGTTGGGCCCGCCGGATCGATTGAGCGCTCCGATAATGCCGGTCTGAGCTGGCAGCAACAGTTGTCCAGAATCAGCGAAGACTTGCTCGCAGGCTCAGCGCCCTCGGCGAAGACGTGCTGGGTGGTGGGTCGCGCGGGGGTCGTTCTGCGTACAACCGATGGCCAGACCTGGCGCCAGCTCGCGTCCCCCACGGCTGCCGATTTAGTGGGTGTGCAAGCGCAAGACGCCCGACAAGCAACCGTGAAGACTGCGGACGGTCGGAGTTTCGTAACCGCCGACGGCGGAAAAACCTGGCAGCCCAAGGACTAGCCTCGCGCTTCCGATACGCGTAGCTCACTGCTTGCCCTGAGGCCTCTCGTAATCGCAATTGAACACATGCCTTGGTGACGTGCAAGACAATCGACCCGGGCCGTTCTAAAGAATGGAACAAGGGCAGAACCAGGTTCTGCACACAGGAGGATGCAATGCGACGCGCTCACCTAGGAAGGATTTGGATCTTAACAGCTACTTCGCTGGCACTGATTCTGGGAATTCTGCCGATTGCAGGCCGCTTGGCGAAAGCTCAAGCGGCGCCAAACGTTGCGGAGGGCAAGGTCGCGGAGACCACGCAGAAGGATCAAGTGGATCTGGCGGTGACCGTTTACAATTCGAACATAGCGCTGGTGCGCGACGTTCGCCAACTCACTCTGCCCTCAGGCTTGTTCCCCCTCCGTTTTGAGGATGTCGCTGCTTCGATTAATCCCGCAACCGTGCACCTTCGCTCGCTGACCGATGTATCCCGGCTCGGTGTTATCGAACAAAACTACGAATACGATCTGCTTGATCCGCAAAAGCTCTTGCAGAAGTACGTGGGCCGCGAAGTGACCCTCGTCCGCCAAGAAGCCGAAAACAACTCGACCAAATGGGTCGAAACCAAGGCGCTTCTTCTCGCAGACAATAATGGGCCCGTCTGGAGAATCGGCAACGATATCGTTACGGGAATGACGTCCGATTCCTACCGCTTCCCGGACCTGCCGGAAAATCTCTACAGCCGGCCCACGCTGGTGTGGTCGCTTGAAAACTCGGGCCCCAAATCGCAGCGCGTTGAGGCGTCGTATCTAACCGCGGGCATGAATTGGAACGCGGATTACGTTCTAACCGTAGGGCGTGACGAGAAGGCAGCGGATCTCGACGGCTGGGTCACGCTCGCGAACAACAGCGGAACCGCTTACAAGAATGCCAAGTTGCAGCTCGTCGCCGGTGAGATTCACCGAGCGACGCCAGCGGTTCAAGAGATGGAGGCTATGGGCAGGGCGGCGAAAACTGTCGCGGCGGCGCCGCAGTTCGCTCAGGAGGCGTTCTCCGAGTATCACCTGTACTCGCTCGCTCGCCGCACTTCGATCGACAACAACGAATCGAAACAGATCAGCCTGCTAACCGCCAGCGGCGTGCCCGTCGAAAAATACCTGCTTGTCGAAGGCGAGCAATATTACTATCGCAATCCGCAGGGGATCGGAAACGCCATTCCGCAGCCGGTGAAGGTCTACTACCGCTTCCGAAACGAAGAGAAGGGTGGCTTGGGGATGCCGCTGCCCGCCGGGACCGTGCGTGTCTACCAGGCGGATTCAAAAGGTGGTGTGCAATTTGTCGGCGAGGACATGATCAGGCACACGCCGAAAGACGAAAAACTGAACATCTACGTCGGTAATGCCTTCGACGTCGTCGCCGAGCGCAAGCAGGTGGATTACAAGCGACTGGCGAATAACCTGTACGAAATGGCGTACCAGATTACGATCCGGAATCACAAGGACGGGCCGATAACCGTCGAAGTTCGCGAGCCGGTGGGCGGCGACTGGGAAGTGGTCAACTCAAGTTTCAAATGGACGAAGCTTGACTCCAGTACGATTGGTTTTCAAATCCCCGTCGAAAAGAATGGTGCCGCGACTCTCGACTATCGCGTCCGCGTGCATTGGTAGCTGATGGGTTCGTAGGGGCGCCGCTTGCGTCGCCCGCTTTTCCGACTACTGTGCCTGAAGCTGGCAGCAAAGCTTGGAAGCTGACTTTTGCGCAATCGCGAGCTCCTGGGCAAACAGGGGATTCTCAGGAAACTCGCGCGTCAAATCCGCCAGGAGGGCGCGGGCGCGATCCACATGATGTTCGCGCTCGTAGGCAAGTGCAAGCAGCACCTTGGCGAAGGGCTTCAGATAATGACCGCGGCTCGCTGCCTCTTCCACTTCCTGGATCCCTCGCTGGCGGTCGCCGTGAACTCCACCGAACCACAAGAATGCGCGCTTGTACCCGGGCAGGCAGCCAATGATGTAATTGCCGGCTCCGAGCGCTACATAGGCATCGCTCGCGTTCGGATCCAGGGCCAGGAGTCTGGTCGCTTCTTCTTCCGCCTTGCGGATCAGGCTGATGCTCGCGATCTGCCGCTTGGCAAGCAAGGCATCGTAATCAGCCTCCATACCGTCAGCCATGGTCAGCACGAGCAGCGCGGCGGAGTCTTGCGGATTCGACTTCAGCCGTTGCTGGGCCATCTCCCGGGCGCGTCGGTTGGCCGCGAGAAATGCGGTGCAGCGCGCCGGGTCGGGCAAGCCTTCGGCGCCTACGAGGAGCCTCTTGTCATTCAAGAAGAAAGCCGACGTGAACACGCCCTTCACATGGAATTCCTCGAAGAGATAGCTCGCGGCTTCGGCTGCCTTGCCGAGAGCGTCATCGGGATGGGCGCGTTGATACGCCGCGAATTCGCCGCGCGCCGCGTCAAATTTCAACACGTACATGTAGCGGAAGCCCGTATCGAGCGACGGGGGATCAGCATTCTGCGCGAAGGTCGGCGCCGGAAGCAACGCCGCAAGGAACGCCGCCACCGCCGCGCCTGCGAATTTGTGACGATATCTCACTTGCGAAATTTCTCCCTCATTTTTGGATGGCAGAAGGCGCCATCCAGTTGGCGGCGCCGGGGCCTCTACTCAGCCCATTGTAGTCGAGAACTGCCGCCGCCGCGGAAGATAAAGCACTCCGGTGCTAGTTCCGAATACTCGTAGACATCGCACCGCAGTTGGGCGGGACTGGCCTCACGGCTCCACCCGGAATGCCTCGCCTGGATTTCTAACGAAGCAACAGATGCGGTTCCGGTCCAAGCACTCTAAGGATGAAGATTCTTGCAGTTGGAGCTCACGTCCCGGCCCGACGGTGTTCGTCGGTCTTGACGTGAGGCTTTCTGCCCGGTGCGCCCGAGTCTCACGCTTTTGTCGCCGGCAGGGAATTCGGGCTAGAGGTTATCGAGGAGGAATTTCGTCATTCGATTAAAAAGCAGGATGCTCGCTGGAGCATCGTTGATCGGATGGCCCCGTCCGGGAAAGATCATGATCTCCGGATACCGGCCTTCTTCAATGAAACGACTCAGCAGCTCGGCGGTGTTCGCGAAGTGAACGTTGTCGTCGCCGGTTCCATGAATGATCATCAGCTTGCCGCGAAGCTGACTCGAGTGACTCACGGGCGACGAATCGCGGTAGCCGTCGGCGTTCTCTTGCGGCCGGGCCATGTAGCGCTCGGTATAGATCGTGTCGTAGAGGCGCCAGTCGGTGACGGGCGCCGCCGCGACTCCGGCTTTAAAAATCTGCGGGGCATCGAACATCGCGGTCAGCGTCATAAAGCCGCCATAGCTCCACCCCCAGATGCCGATCCGCGCAGGGTCCACGTACGGCAGCGACTTCAGATAGCTGACGCCGGCAAGCTGATCGACGAGCTCGATTTTTCCGAAGTGATGATAGAGCGGCGTTTCGAAATTGTGGCCGCGGCCGTAGGAGCCGCGATTATCGAGCTTGAAAATGATATAGCCCTTCTGCGCCATCAGTTGGTGCCAGAGAAAATAATGCTCGTCCCAGGCATTGCGCACCTCTTGGGCGTGCGGCCCGCCGTAAACGTACACCAGCACCGGATACTTGCGGGAAGGATCGAAGTCGGGCGGCTTGATCATCAAGGCGTGCAGGAGCGTTCCATCGCCGGCGCGCACGCTGAGGAATTCAACGGGAGACAGGTGATACGCAGGGAGCTCGGGCACGCGGTCCTCGTTGATAACCGTCACTCGCGTGCCGTCGATGCGATAGAGGTCCTGGCGCGGCGGCGTCATCGCGTTCGAAAAGGTATCCACAAACGCCCCCGCATCGGGCGCGATCATCACCTCGTGTGTCCCGGCTTCACCGGTCACGCGACTAACGCTCTTGTCGGCGAGCGAAAGACGATACAGATGGCGCTCGACTGCGTTGTCCTTGTTCGAGATGAAATAGACATAGCCGTGGCGCTCATCGAGGGCGAAACTGTTCCCGCCGCCCGGACCGAAGCCTTCAATTCCGGTTACTTCCCAATCTCCGTGGGTGAGCTGCCCGAGCAGCTTTCCATCGATGTCGTAGAGATAGAGATGGCGGAAGCCCGTGCGCTCACTTGTCCACAGGAAGCGGCGCCCGTCGGCGAAGAAGCGCAGGCTCTCGTCGCTCAGATTGATCCAGTAGTTGTCGGTCTCTGTTAGAACCGTGCGGGAGGCCCCGGTGGCTGCGTCAGCAAGAAGAAGCTCGAGCTTGGTCTGAGCACGATTCAGGCGCTGAATCGCGAGATGCTTGCTGTCCGGCACCCAATCGACGCGTGCAAGATACACATCCGTGTCTTTGCCGGTATCCATCCATTTGGGCTCACCGCCGGTAAGGGGCACGACGCCGACGCGCGCGATGGGATTCGCTTCGCCGGCTTGAGGAAATCGGGTGCTCTCAACTCCGCCGGTATTGAGATCGATGATCGGATACTTCGTCACAGGCCGCTCGTCGAACTCCAGGAAGGCAATCTGCTGGGAGTCCGGCGACCACCAATAGGCCGTGCCCAGGTCGAGCTCTTCCGGATACACCCAATCGAGCTGGCCTTTGAGGATTTCTTCACTGCCGCCCCGGGTCAGCGGCTTCAACTCGCCGTTCATTACATTGGCGATCCAAAGGTTTGAATCGCGCACGAAGGTCACCCAGCGCCCGTCGGGAGAAAACTTCGGGTCCTGAACTTCATTCCCGCCGCTCACGAGCGTCTTCGTGAACATCGTTCTCAAGTCCAGCCACACCAATCTGCCGCCGCTTTTGAAGAGCAGCTCATTGCTGTCGGACGACCAGATGTAATTCTCGGGCGCGACCCGGCCAAGACCCGTCGCTTGCGTGGGCTGACCTTTTTCGGGTTGTAAGAGAGTAGCGAGCTTAGCGGCGTCCACCAGAATGTGCTTTTCGCCGTTGGCGGCGTCGACTGCCCCGAGCTCGGTTTTCGCACTCGCGCCTTCGCCGGTGGTTTGAAAGAAGGAGACGCGCTTGCCGTCCGGGCTCCATTGCATTCCTTCAACGAGTTCTCCGTTTAGGCTCGGCCCGCTGTGGATTCGCTCAACCGTGAGTTGCTTCGCGGGCGACGGAACCGTTTGTGCGCGCGCCGCGGAAGCGCCCGTGATCGCAACAACCAGCGCGACGAGGATGCGAAGCAACGAACTGCGATGATGACGATGCATCAATTCCTCCGGCAGAAAGCGCGCCATTCTACCGTGTGACGCAGGATTGCAAAACTTGAATCGGATCGCGGGCTCGAGTGCGCCGAGGGGCAGATTGCGCGGCCTTGTGCCAACAGACTGCTGAAAAATCGCGAGAGCCTTGCGGGCCGCGGCTTCAGCTCCAGAAGACAACGGCCCAAAAACTCCCGGGCAATGCAAAGGTTAGTGGAGAGGTTCGTAATAGCGAGCGCCTGCACACCCCCGGCAAAGCATGCGGCCGTCCACGACGACTTCGCGCTTGAAATTAACGCCCTCGCCGCACTCGGCGCAGACAACGCGCGGGCCTTTAAAGCCGGGCAAATCCTCCGGCGAAACCTCGACACGCACCTTCTGCGTTTCGAAGAGTTCTTCGTCCGGCATTGCGCGATACGCTCGCTGCTGGCCCTGTTCTTTGTCGAGCTCGGGAAACATCGACCGGGCACGCTCCTTCGAGCCTTCGCGCGCCACAATGCGGACGGCTTGCCCCGTCCGGAGGTCCACGAAAGTCGCCGCCAATTTTCCCCAATCGACAAATTTCAAGGCACGTTTTCCCAGACGGCAGCCCGTTACCAATGCCACCGCGTCCGTGGCGCACCGATCGATCTCCACGTACGTGACCAGACGCTTCCGCGCCGCGATCGGATCATCGATTCCGAGTTCCCGCAGGCCTAGCATCGCCAGGCGCAACCCCAGAATTTGTCCGGCGCAGATGTGCCCATGGGCTTCGGCGGCAAGATCGATGTATTCGTTGAGGCTTTTCACGGCACTCTTCCGAGGTTAACCTTCGATGAGACCCCGCAGCTGTAACCCCCCGAATGATCTTATTCGGCGCGCTGGGGAACCGGCTGGGCTGCGGGTGACTCCGATTTGCCGCGCTGGAGAAGGAACGCGCCGACGGTAACCGCGACCGACAACGCCAGAAGCGTGCCGTCCCGCAGCAGCGTCTTCGTACCCAATTTCTCTCCCGGACCGAAACAGCCGCAACTGATCTCGAGCCCCAAGGCATACGTGCGCAGCATCACGCCAAACAATCCCCCAAGCAGCAGCGTCGTCACAAGAGATGAGAATCGCAGCGCCACGCCGCTCACAAGCCACAGGCCCAATGCCAGCTCAAAGAACGGCAGCAGATGCGCCGCTGGACTGACGGCCGTCGGAGGGAGCATTTGGTAGGAATCCACCTGCATCGCGAACATTAGAAGCGACGTCTTCACGGACGCAGCCGACCACGCCATTCCAGGGACCTGTGGCTTCAGCTTCGCGTATGCCGCGAAAAGAAATACCCCTCCGAGCGTGACGCGACCGGCCGCAAGAAGAATTCGCCCGAGGTTCCCGGTTGGCTTCCTAGTCATGCTACTGGCTCAAAAGCTGATCGAAGAACTGCTTAAGAATCGGCCAGGACACGATCCCCGAGGCCGGTGGATAGCGCTGTCCCTTGTAGACGAAGATGTAGGTCGGGGTGGAATTCACCGGCACCAGCCGACCGAGCGCGACATCTTTCTCGATCGCGCCATCAACCGAGCAGCCTTGACCGGCCTGGGCCGCTCCGGAAAGCTTTGCGGGCTTGACCCCGGGAGCATCCGCCTGGCAGCCCTCCATTATTTTCTCCACGCGCTTCAATTCGGCGGACGTCAGCGCCCCGGCAACATACTTCTCGATATTTCCGTCGGCGGACCATGCGTTCTGGTTGTCGTAGAGCGCGGCTTCGACTTCGGGATACTTGCCGATCTTGGCGGCGGCATTCACCCAGCGAGCCGCATCGTGCGAATACCTGTGCATCGGCAGGGGAAAATCGCGGTGAACCAGATAGACCTTGCCGGCGGCGACGTAGTCGTTGATCATCGGGCGCAGTGTCTGCTCAAAAAGCGTTCGGCACGAGGGGCACTGATAATCGCTGAAGACTTCCATCGTGATCGGGGCACTCTTCGAGCCGATGGCCTTTAGAGGTTCTGCCGCCGTCTGGGCCGCGACCGGCTTTGCTTCAGCCTTACGCGTCTGCGCGAGTGCCATCGGGGAGACGGCCAGTCCCAAGAGGGAGACTCCGATAGCTGGCGGAATGAGCTTCTTCCAAGTCCTCGCACCGAACAGTATCCGAATCAAAATGCCCTCCCGCCTCGTTCAGCTTAACCCGCAGGTAAGTCATTTTATCGCTAATTCGCGAAATCTGGTTTAGCGTTTCGCTCCGAGTAAGCTTTCGGTTAGCTCCGCTGACTAGGATGCGCCAGGTTGCTTGATGGTTCGCCTTGGCTCTCAAGGATGTTCCAGCGCGGCCGGCAAAGTCTGTGTCTGTCGGGTTCGGTTCCTCCACTAAAGCACAATAGCGTATTAAGTGCTTGTAAATAAGCAAGATATACGCATTCAAGGAACTTGACAATGCTACACTCAATGTGTACAATGGGCTGGTCCGAAGAACCGATCAGCAGCGCAGTAGAGCTATCGCAACGCAGGAGGGATTTTTTCCATGAGCAAGATTATCGGCATTGACTTGGGGACAACCAACTCGGTCGTCGCTGTCATGCAGGGCGGCGAGCCAGTCGTTATTCCGAACCAGGAAGGCGCCCGCACGACCCCGTCGGTAGTGGCCATCACCAAGACCGGCGAGCGTCTGGTGGGCCAGGTCGCCAAGCGGCAAGCAATTACAAACCCCGAAAATACAGTTTATTCGATCAAGCGGTTTATGGGCCGTCGGTACGACGAGGTGACTGAAGAGACGAAGCGCTTGCCCTACAAAGTCGCGCGTGGTCCGCACGACGACGCCCGCGTCGAGATTTCCGGCAAGACTTACAGCCCGCCGGAGATTTCCGCGATGATTCTTCAAAAGCTCAAGACGGCCGCGGAGGATTTTCTCGGCGAGAAGATAACGAAGGCTGTCATCACCGTCCCCGCATATTTCAATGACAGCCAGCGGCAGGCGACGAAGCAGGCTGGCGAGATTGCAGGCCTCGAAGTGCTTCGTATTATCAACGAGCCCACGGCCGCAGCCCTCGCTTACGGCCTCGACAAGAAGAAAGACGAAACGATCGCCGTGTACGACCTTGGCGGAGGCACGTTCGATATTTCGATCCTCGAAGTCGGCGAAGGCGTCGTGGAAGTGAAGTCCACCGCCGGCGATACCCACCTGGGCGGTGATGACATCGACCAGCGGGTGATCGAGTGGATGGTAGCGGAGTTCAAGAAAGAGCAGGGAATCGATCTCAGTAAGGATCGCATGGCCATCCAGCGCCTGAAGGAAGCCGCCGAGAAGGCCAAGATCGAGCTGTCGCAATTGATGGAAACGGAGATCAATCTTCCATTCGTCACCGCCGACGCGTCGGGTCCGAAGCACCTGCAGCTCAAGCTGACGCGATCGAAGCTCGAGCAGTTGATGGAAGATTTGCTCCAGCGGACCATTGGTCCGGTGAAGCAGGCCATGAGCGACGCCGGGTTGACGCCCGACAAGATCGACGAAGTGGTTCTGGTCGGCGGCTCGACGCGTATTCCGCGGGTCGTGGACATCGTGAAGGGCCTTTTCAACGGCAAAGAGCCGCACAAGGGAGTGAACCCGGACGAAGTCGTCGCGGTTGGCGCGGCCATCCAGGGCGGCGTGCTGGGCGGAGAGGTGAAGGACATCCTGCTGCTCGACGTGACGCCTCTTTCGCTCGGTGTCGAGACGCTGGGCGGCGTGATGACCGTGCTGATCCCGCGGAACACCACGATTCCGACGCGCAAGTCAGAGACGTTTTCGACCGCGGCCGACAATCAGACTTCGGTCGAGATTCACGTCCTGCAGGGCGAGCGGCCCGTCGCAAGCGGCAACCGCACCCTCGGCAAATTCCACTTGATCGGAATTCCGCCGGCTCCGCGGGGTGTGCCTCAGATTGAGGTGACGTTCGACATTGATGCCAACGGCATTCTGAACGTCTCGGCCAAAGACATGGCCACCAACAAGGAGCAGAAGATCACCATCACTGCTTCAACCGGTCTCGGCAAAGACGAGGCGGAGCGGATGCGCAAGGAGGCCGATTCGCACGCCGACGAAGACCGCCAGCGGGTCGCCGAAGCTGAAGCGCGTAACAAGGCTGATAGCCTTGTCTACCAAGTCGAGAAGCTCATCCGCGAGAATCGCGACAAGCTCGCCGAGGCGGACGTCAAGGCGGCGGAGAGCGCGGTCGAAGAAGTGCGGAAGGCCATAGCTGAGGGCGGAGTCGATCGAATCAACTCGGCGGCGGAAAACCTGAACCGCGCGTCGCATCGTCTCGCCGAGCAGCTCTACAAGTCGCAGGCCGCTGCGAGCGGAGCGGGCTCGGCTGGCGCAGGCGCTGCGGGTGGCACGAGTCAGAACGGCCAAACGCCGCACGGGCAGGGCGAAGTCGTGGACGCTGAATTTGTCGACGTCGACGAGTCGAAGAAGCCCAATTAACCCTGCCGCTATGGGGAACGGTAGGGGCACGGCACGCCGGGCCCGCGGGGGCGTCGGCGACGACCGGGATCCAGTGCCGGCAAGTTCTTGCCTGTGAGGGCGAGGTCCGAGGCGGCTTCCGGTATGGGTTCGTAGGGGCGGCGCTTGCGCCGCCCGGCGGCCCAAGGGCTGCCTCTGACGCTTCCCGTTCGCGAGTGAGTTCGAGCCGGGGATATGGCTATGCACCCCACGTCATTTGAATTGCGGGGAAGATTTTGACCGCGACCGGAATCCGGCGGGCGGGTCCGCCGCAAGCTGTCCAGAAAGTCCGCGACAATTTCTATCTCATTCAGGTTTCGATTTCGGAGGCGCCCAACGCCGACTGGCGCAGGCTGTTCTACGACGCACAGCAAGACGTGTCGCCCGATTTTCCGCCGCGGTCGGTCGAGATCAGCGGAACACTGCTGCGCTTCAAGTCCGACCCGGCCGGTGTCGAGCAGAAGGTCGCATTGATCGATCGCTGGGTCGAGAAGGCGAATCACAAGGCGGCGGCGATGGGCGTGCGTTCCGAAGAGCAGCGGCGACACCGCGAGGAATTAGCGCTTGAGGCTCAGGAGCTCGCCGAGTGGAACGCGCGCTGGGCAAGACTGTAATCGCAGGAACGTAGGGGCGGCGCTTGCGCCGCCCGATTCGGAAAATGCCAACCACGACCAAAACAGATTATTACGAACTCCTCGGCGTCCCGCGCAAAGCACCGCTGAAGGATATCCGTCAGGCATACCGAAAGCTTGCCCGTAAGTATCATCCGGATCTGAATCCCGGCGACAAGTCCGCCGAAGAGAAATTCAAGCAGATTCAGGAAGCCTACGAGATCCTCTCCGATTCGAAGAAGCGGCAGATGTATGACCAGTTCGGCTTCAATACGCCGGGCGCCGGTGGCGGGCCACAGGGCGCGGGCTATCCGCCGAACGCGGAAGACATTCATTTCGAGGGATTCGATTTCGGCGGCGGAGGGGGCGCAGGAACCAGCTTCCGCGATTTGTTTAGCCAGTTTTTCCGCGGGGCCAGCGCAGCGCAAACGGCGCAGGGGCCCGAGGAAGGCTCCGACCTCGAATATCAGATCGACATCACCTTTGCCGAAGCGATGCGGGGCACTGTTAAAAAGCTGTCGTTCACGCGGCTGGATGTTTGCAATGTATGCCACGGCAGCGGAGTGGACCCGGTCGCCGGGCAGCAGGTCTGCCCCACTTGCGGCGGCAGCGGGCGGGTGACAGAAGTGAGCGGTAAGATGCGTTTTCAGATCACCTGCTCGCGCTGTGGCGGCAGCGGGAAGTTGCGGACTGTGTGTCGCACGTGTGGCGGCGAAGGGCGCGTGCGCCGGGTGGAAACGCTCGACGTGCGCATCCCTCCGGGCGCCCAGACGGGCTCGCGCGTGCGCGTCGCGGGGCGGGGAAATGTGGGAGTCCTCGGCGGCCCTCCCGGCGATCTTTACATCATTACCAAGGTCGACCCGCATCCGTTCTTCGACCGGCGCGGCGACGATCTCTATACCGTCGTGCCCGTCACCGTCAGCGAAGCCGCCCTGGGCGCGAAGATCGAAGTTCCTACGATCGACGGACGCGCTCAGGTGCGCATTCCCCCGGGCACCAACAGTGGGAAAAGGCTGCGGCTGCGCGAAAAAGGCGCGCCGTCGGCGAGGAATCCAGGGAAACGCGGCGACCAAATCGTCGAGGTCCAGGTGGTAGTGCCGCGCCCCGAAGATGAGCGCGTACGCACCTTGTTGCGCGATCTCGCCAAGGCCGCGCCGGAAGACCCGCGCAAAGATATTTTTTCGCGCGCCGCGTTATAGCGAGACGCGGCCCAGTTGCCAACAGCGCCGTCGGGGCACCGCTTGCCGTGTCCGCAGCCCAAGACGGCCTAGGGTCGCACGGCCCGTTGCGCCCGCGGTCGTGACCGAGTCGGGGTTCGTAGGGGCGACGCTTGCGTCGCCCGGATCGTGGTTGGGAAAACAAAAATGGCAGCTCGTCCCAAAAAGAAGGCTCGCGCTGGATACATGATCAGCGTCGTTGCGGAACTCTATAAGATCCATCCGCAGACGCTCCGTCTCTACGAGCGTGTCGGCTTATTGAAGCCTTCGCGCTCGCAGGGCAATACGCGCCTTTATACCGACCAGGACTTGGAGCGCCTCGAGATTATCCTCAACCTGACGCGTGAGCTCGGCGTGAATCTTGCGGGAATTGAAATCATCCTCAACATGCGCGATAAAATGTCGGAGATGCAGCAGCAAATGGAATCCTTCATCGGCTTCGTGCGCAGCGAGCTGACACATGGGTTCCGCAGCGTCGACGAGCGCAAGTTGCGCAACGCCATCGTCCGCACCCCTCCCCCCCGCGCCATCCGCGTCGAGAAATGACGAGGCGAGCTTGATGCTCAGCTCTCCGGGCGTGTCCAGAGGTCGCCGCGGCGATCCGAAGAGACGAGGCGAAGGATCTCCTTTGGCCCCCGGTCGCCGGCCGTTGTAGCCCGGCTCTTTAGCGCCGCGGCATTTCCGGTCTCAAGTTTCTGACGGGAAGATGTCATTCTGAGGGCCGGTTCGATCGGTCCGAAGAATCTCACCCAGAGATCAAGGCACAGACGGGATCCAGGCGGCGTGGTCTTATCCAGGTTTCCACAGCACCCGCCCTTTGCACAGCCGAGGTGCGCTTGCGCGTGGCTCGATAGCCAGCATATCCTTGCGGCATGGCGCGCGCCGATTGTCCTGTGTGTCACGGAGACGGCTGGAAGGTATTGCCGGTCGGGCAGCAGCCTTCTGGCGATGCCAAGCTGATTGTGACATCGGAAGACCGGCCCGGCGCGGCTTCGGGTGAACCCGGCATCTCGTACCGTTTCGCGGTCCTCTGCGATTGCACATCCACGGACCGTCGCGAGCGCGCGCTCGATCGAGCTCGAATCCCCCAGCGCTATCGCCACTGCGATTTCGAAAGCTTCGAAGCCGACCTGCAATACGATCACGGCCCCGAAAAGGATCTCGCATCGTGGAACCGCAGCCTCGAACAGGCGAAGCTTGTTGTTGAAGCGTTCGCGCGCGATTTTCCGGTGGGCACCGAACACGGCTTGCTGTTGATGGGGCCGTGCGGCGTTGGCAAGACTCATCTCGCGGTGGCCGCGCTGCAGGAGATCGTCCTGCGCGGACATTCCGGTCTTTGTTACGACTATCGCGAGCTGCTCAAGGAGATTCAGGCCAGCTACAACCCGGAATACCCGACGACCGAAATGGGCGTTCTCGAGCCGGTTCTGACGGTAGAAGTTCTTCTGCTCGACGATCTGGGCTCCAGCAAGCCTTCCTTGTGGGCGCTCGAAACTGTGGGACATATTCTTAATACGCGTTACAACGAAAACCGGGTGACCCTGCTCACCACGAATTATCTCGATGCCGACACGCTGACTCAGAAGACCACGTCCGGCCCGCTCGGCGCCGCAACCCGCACCGCAGTCGAAGACACACTCGGCGAGCGGGTGGGAATGCGCATCCGCTCCCGCCTTTATGAAATGTGCCGCACGATTGAAATTGTCGCGCCCGATTACCGCAAAGAAATCCGCCAAGCCAGGCGCTTCCGGGCCTAGCCGCGAGCGATGCCGGACGTTTTCCACCGCACTTTCTTTATCGCAGGGCCTGCGGGTCGCCTGGAGGCGATGCTTTGGACTTCTTCCGTCGCTGATCCCGCGCGCGTAGCTGTCGTATGTCACCCGCATCCGCTTTTCGGCGGGACGATGCACAATAAAGTTGTCTTCCACACTGCAAAAGCGCTGCATCGCCGCGAGATTCCGGTGCTGCGCTTCAACTTTCGCGGCGCCGGTTCAAGTGCAGGCCTTCATGATCGCGGCCGCGGCGAAATCGAAGATGTCCGGGCCGCGCTCGATTACCTCGCTCAGGAATTTCCGCGGAAGCCGATCCTGCTTGCCGGGTTCAGCTTTGGAGCGTGGGTGGGATTGCGCGCGGGCTGTGAAGACTCCCGTGTGACGGACTTGATCGGCATCGGGATTCCCGCAAACGATTCTGACCTGACCTATCTTCGCGCTTGCAGCAAGCCCAAGCTCTTCGTGCAAGGTAGCGAAGATCAATTCGGCTCGCGCCGGAATGTCGAAGCGCTCTTCGAAACACTGTCGGAGCCAAAAAAGCTCGTCTTCGTCGACGGCGCCGACCATTTTCTTGCCGGGAAGCTCGATCAGCTTGGCGCCGCGATCGACTCGTGGTTCGACGAGAAACATACAGAGTAAGCGTCCCGGACGGCGGGCCGCGAGCATCTTGTAGCTCACGTCCCGTTCGCGCCCGCCTTTGGCGCGAACTGACGTGAGGACTTGAACGTCGGACGCCTACCGGTTCCGCTCGAACAATTTGAGAAGCTGTTCACGGGTGGCGGGCTCAACCCCTGCAATTGCCAGGTTGGCGCGGACGTGTTCCGGGCGGCTCATGCCGACGAGCGCCGTGGTGATTCCCGGCACGGATCGCGCGAACTGCAGCGCGCGTTCGCGATCGTTCTTCAAACCCAGCGCCGCAGCGATGTAGGGAGGCAGATTCTGCGCGAGCTGGCCTTGCAAGAGCGCCGCACTCGTAACCAGCACAATCCCCAACGGCCGCGCTGCCTGCACCATCGAAACCGGCCGCCCGTTGATCACCTGAGACGGCCTCACCAGTGCCTCGGGCATCGCGAGGTTGAAGGGCAACTGTACGAAGCGAAGGTGATGATTTTCGCCGGCAATCTCGCGGGCGATGCTGACGATTTCGTCCAGCGAAATGTAGTCCTTCGCCTGCGGATCCTGGCGGAAGCCATTCCACGTTGCCAGGCCGTACAGGCGGATCTTGCCCTCTGCAACCGCCGATTCGCAGAATTCGAACGCAGCGCGCATGCGCTGGCGGAATTGTTCTCGCGTGATTTCTCCCAGTTGTGTTTCCGGGTTGTGGATGTAGAAGACATCGATGCATTCGACGCCAAGATTTCGCTTGCTGCGTTCGAGCTGGTCGGCCAGATAGGCCGGAGTTATGCAATGACACCCGGCCGCGACATCGTCCGGTCCGAAAATGCCGCGCTTGACGTACTCTTGGAAGAAGTACTCGCCCGGGTCTGCTGGCATTTCGCCGTCAGGCGTAAGGAATCCTGCCTTCGTACAAAGAACGATTTCCTCGCGGGCGATGCCCCCGGCGCTTAGTTTCTCGAGCGCGGCTCGAATCGAGCGCTCGCTACGCTGAAAACGATAGTTGATGGCTGTGTCGACGACGTTTATCCCGCCTTGCACGGCGGCGACAACGGAATCGGTGTAACCCTGGTCGGTGGCGGAATCCGGCTCGCCGAGGTAGGTGCCAATCCCCACAGAGGAGAGTGTCAGCTCCAATTGTTCGCGGAAGTATCCCGCGGCGGCTTTGTGATTTCCCGGCGCCGGTGAAGAAGCCATAAAACGCGCAGCGTAGCGTCGCGTGCCTTCCGGGGTGGCATGGCGTGACATCGATCCTTTCCGCGCAGGCGAAGCAGATTGCGAATCGAGCGAGTATAGCAGAACGCGCTTACGATCGTGCGCGCGTCAGCCATCTCACTTAGCCTGCATTTCTCACTGCGCTTTCGTGGCCCTCCGGGTGGGGCGTCCGTGTAATGGTACAGTCGCAGGGGCACGGCACGCGTGCGCGCTCCCCGACCGTAATCGGTCACACATTGCCGGCGGGCATGGTGCCGGGAGGTTCGCCGCCCGCCATCCCCTGCGCCATTATCAATTCACGCGCCTCGACTCGAATCTTAGGAAGATTACGCATAAAAACCGCTGCGCCAACGAGGCATCCGACGCCGCCGATTGCGACCGTAAGCGGCGCTCCAAGCCGATCCGCCATCGCGCCGGAGAAAAGCGCCCCGAGCGGAGCCATCCCCATGAACATCATCGAATAGGCGGACATCACTCGGCCGCGCAAACGATCCGGAGACATCGCCTGAATCAGCGTGTTCGAGCAGGCCATCTGCAGCATCATCGAATACCCCACCGGCACCAGAAGCACCACCGACAGCGGAAACCATCGCGATGCCGAGAACAAAATCAGGCTCACGCCAAAGCTCCCGCAAGCAATCGCCACCCAGCGGCCGAGGCCCCGCAAGCCCGTGCGCAAAGCCAGCGTCAGCGCGCCCAAAGTGGCGCCGATTCCGGTCGCGCCCATCAAGATGCCCAGGGCTCGCGCGCCACCGTGCAGAATGCGATCGGCAAAGATGGGCATCAGCACCGAGTAAGGCATCGCGAGGAAGCTCACCAGTCCGATCAGCAGCAGGATGGCAAAGATCGGCCGGGTGTTCCGGACAAATCGAAATCCTTCGATGATGTGCTCGAGCGGGGACGCGTCGGTTTCTTCCCGAATAAACGGCGCGAGCCTCATCAGCAGAAGGCCCACGATGACGGCGATGTAGCTGACCGCGTTGGCGAAGAAGCACCATCCTTCTCCGATCCATGCGACGAGAATCCCCGCGATCGCCGGACCGATCACGCGGGCGCCGTTGAACATCGAAGAGTTGAGCGCAATCGCGTTCATCAGATCCTCGCGGCCCACCATCTCGATCAAGAATGACTGGCGTGCGGGAATGTCGAAAGCGTTGACCGCCCCAAGAAGCGCCGCGAGCACGATGATTTCCCACACCGTAATGCGATTCGTCAGCGTCAAACCCGCGAGAATGAAAGCGACGATCATCGAAGCTGCTTGTGTGCAGATCACCACACGGTGCCGGTTCCAGCGATCGGCGACGATGCCTCCGACCGGCGCGAGCAGGAAGATAGGGATTTGCCCCGCGAAGCCAACGGTGCCGAGGAGGAGCGAGGACCCCGTCATGCGATAGACGAGCCAGGCCTGCGCGACGTTCTGCATCCAGGTGCCGATCAACGAAATGAGTTGCCCGCTGAAGAAGAGCTGGAAATTACGATGGGAGAGCGCCCGAAAAGCCACCGCGAAGCGCGAACGCGCCGGAGCGTCGCTCGCCGGTGTTTCCACCAGAGGCTCGATCTTGCTTGCGATCGGGTTGCTCTCGGACATCACCATCATTTTACGATGACCCGGTGTCAGTTTTGGTTTCGATTGTGCCGGTCGAGTCGCAAAGCCAATGTGGCTTTATTCGAGTGCCCGATCGCAGGCGGTCCGTTCGTCTCATCGGTGTGTAGGGGCACCGCATGCCGCGCCCGGATCAAGAACCGGCAGAGGCGAGAACCCGCGAGCAAGCCCGGATGATTCGTCGGTAGGGCCAATCGGCGTCGCGAAAAAGAATCTCTCCATCGCGCGGCTTCGAGTAATACCATCGCGCGATCAGTGCCAAGTGCTCGGAAAGCTCCGGTCGTGCGTCGGGAAGCGCATCCATCGAGCGAGCGTCGCGGCTTGCAATCCCGGGAAGCGCCGCTGCATTGTCCGGCGTAGGGGCGGCGCTTGCGTCGCCCGCGGCTGCCGATGGCTCCAATTGCCCGCGCACAATCGCTTCCACCGACCGCGGTTCACTCGAAAGCTCCCCGAAACGCAGCAGAAGCCTTGCCGTTATCAGGCCCGCGCGTACTATAAAAACCGCAACGCTGTTTTCTTCGACGGCCCGCTGAAGAATGACCGCGTCGAGTTGGTCGACGCGCCGCGCCATCTCCGGCAAACCGCGTAGGATGCCCGCGACCTTCTCGATCTTCTTGTGGACAGCCGCGGCGCGCTCGAAATCGAGCGCCTCGGAAGCAGCTTCCCGTTCGCGCTCGAGCGAATTCTCGAGCGCTTCGCCGGAAGTGGTGAGCGTTTCGAGAACCCGCACGACTTCCCCGTCATATTCCTGCTTGGTGCAGCCTGCAAAACACGGCGCCAGGCACATCTTCATCTCCGAATAAATGCATCCAGGAAAATTCGGGTCACGGCGAATCTTGATCTGGCACCGCCGAATCTTGAAGAGGTCGAGAAATTCTTCGGCGAAGGCTTCCGCTCCGCGCCGTGAGGCGAAAGGGCCGAAATAGCTGCCGCCATCCGCCACAATTCGTCGAGTGACGTAGCAGCGAGGATATTCATTGCGCAAGTTCACTTTGAGCACAGCGGGCGGCCGCAGCCGCAAAAAATCCCGATAACGCCGCGGAAAAATCCGTCGGGCGTGCTGGTACATTGTGAGGAGCTGCTCGAATTTCGACCCGGTCACTCGATAGCGGATTCCGCGAGCCACCGCGCGCAGGTTCAATCGCTTCGAAAGCCCCTCAGGCGTGCGCAGGAGCCTTTCGGCGGCGCGCCTCAAGTCCGCGGTGCGCGCCAAATAAGGCTGCGCGCCGGGCGTGGATGGTGCAAGCAGGAAAACTCCGGCCCTCGATGGCAGCGCCGCAAAAAATTCTTCCTCGCGCGCTGGGTCAAATTCCTGCCTGCAGTCGAGCTCGAGCGTGAGCATCATTCAAGGATACATTGCTGAGAGGGAAAAGCAGGAAATTGACTGACCGACTCAGATGGCATTTCAGCGGGTTAGCAAGTTCACGGTGTCATTCCGAGCCCATCCGGCGAGGTCCGGTGTTGGGACTCGGGTGGAGTCCGACCGGACTCCTGAAACCGGAGATAGGTGAAGAATCTCTACGTATGCTTCAAGCGCAGAATGTATTTGGTGTGCCGCCCTTCTCTTCAATAATTCTTGAGAACCCAAGACGCAATGATAAGCCGTTGGATCTCACTCGTCCCTTCATAGATTTCCGTGATGCGCGCGTCGCGGTAGTTGCGTTCAACCGGATATTCGCGGCTGTAGCCGTAGCCGCCGTGTATCTGGATCGCCTTGTGAGTGACGCGCGTGGCCATTTCGCTCGCGAAAAGTTTGGCAATCGATGCCTCCATCGTGAACCGCGCCCCGCTGTCTTGCTTCCACGCGGCGCGACGAAACAGCAAGCGGGCGGCGTCGATTTCGGTGGCCATGTCCGCGAGCATAAATTGAATTGCCTGGAAGTCGGAAATGGGATGGCCGAAGGCGTGCCGCTGCTTGGCGTACGAAAGCGCGGCCTCCATCGCTCCCTGAGCGATGCCGGTGGCCTGCGCGGCAATGCCGATGCGCCCGCCGTCGAGCGTCGAGAGCGCGATCTTGTAGCCTTCGCCCTCATCGCCGATGCGATTCGCCGCCGGCACTTCACAATCCGTGAAGGAAAGCTCGGTGCACGCGGTCGCGTGGATGCCGAGCTTCTTTTCTTCTTTGCCGACAGCGAAGCCGGGGGTTCCTTTTTCAATCACGAGCGCGGTGATCCCTTTTTCGCCTTTTTCGGGGTGAGTGTTGACGTAAACAACGGCAGCATCGGCTACACCACCAGTCGTGATCCACGCCTTCGTGCCGTTCACGATGTAACGGTCGCCTTTCAGCACCGCCTTCGTGGCGAGTGCGGCGGCGTTTGAGCCGGCCTGGGGTTCCGTGAGGGCGTAGCAACCGATTTTCTCGCCGCGCGCGAACGGAATCAGGAACTTCTTCTTTTGGTCCCTGGTGCCGAAGCGATTGATGGGATCGCAATACAGGGAATTCTGAACCGAAAGAATCGCGCCGGTGGAGGCGCAAACGCGCGAGATTTCTTCGACCACGATCGCGTAGCTGATATGGTCCATGCCAGCGCCGCCATATTGTTCGGGCAACGCGATCCCGGTGAGACCAAGCTCGGCGGCCTTCTTGAAAATGTCTCGCGGAAACCGGCCGGTTTCATCGAGTTCCTTCGCCACCGGCTTGACTTCGGAGGTGGCGAAATCCCGCACCGTCCTCTGCAGCAGCCTCTGTTCTTCCGTCAGTTCTAGATTCACGCGGATTCCTCTGAGACGCCGCGGTTTTGTCTTAGGGATTCGAGAACCGCCTCTGCAAACCGGCGCTCACGTTCACGAATGCGAAATTGTAGGCTGCGCTCCACCAATACACAAGCGCGCGGGTTCGCGCAACTCCTCTCACTCATTTCTGTTTTTCAGGGCTTACTGCGAGGGCCTTGTGCAATTTTTCGTAGGTGGTCGCAAGGTCTTCTGGTTCGACGCGGGTTTCGCCCACGACGGTCATAAAATTGGCGTCCCCTGCCCAGCGCGGCAGCACGTGCAGATGAAGATGACCGGTGACGCCGGCACCCGCGGCGCGGCCTAGATTCATTCCGAGGTTGTAGCCTTGAGGGTTGTACACACTTCCGAGAGCTGTTTGCACCCGTTGCGCGAGCACCATCATTTCGGCCAGCGTTTCCGCGTCGGTGCCGCTGAGGTCGGGCACGTGCGCGTATGGAACGATCATGACGTGCCCGGTTGTGTAGGGATAGCGGTTCAGGATAATAAAATTCTTTTCGCCGCGAAAGACGATATGCGTTCTCGCATCGTCTTTGGCCAGAACCGCCGAGCAGAAGATGCACCCTTCATCCTTGGACGCGTCGGCGATGTAGCGGTAACGCCAGGGGGTCCAGAGGTAATCCATCCGGAGTGCCGGCTTAGCCCTGGGCGGGCGTATCGGCGGACGCAGCCGCCTTGGCGGAGTTGACGAAGTCCTTCAGTTCCTTGCTGGGCTTGAAGTACGGAATCTTCTTCGGCGGCACTTCCACCTTGGCTCCCGTCTTTGGATTGCGTCCCGTGCGCCCGCGTCGCTGCCGGGTGCGAAAGCTGCCAAAGCCCCGGATTTCGATTTTGTCGTTCGTCTGCAGCGCCTGAATGATGCTCTCGAAGATGGTCTCCACCACCATCTCCGATTCCTTCCGCGGCAACTCCGTTACCCGGGTGACCTCTTCGACGAGATCCGCCTTCGTCATCGTGTGTTCTTTGTTCTCAGCCGCAACATTCGCCATGGGATGGCGACCTCCTCTTTCAGATTCTCGGACGGCGTATCACCAGGGGCGCCGGAGACGGGCGCTGGGTCGTCTTTCCATATCACTAAAGGACGGCAAGGTAAATGAATTTTCTTCGGGAGAGGGCCACTCCGAAGATTCTCGCCCCCCGAGCCACTCGTCCGCTTGCGCGCTACGATGATTGCCGCTTGGCCAGGATGGCGTCGCCGATCGTGGCCGTGGGGGACGATTTTGCTGAACGGAAAACTTCCATCTCCTGGCGTTCCGCCTGCTTCTGCGCGGCGCGATAACTCAGGCTGATTTTGCGCTGTTCGGGCTCGAGCCGGATGACTTTGAAATCGTATTGCTGTCCGGGGGTCAGGACCGCAGCGGCGCGCGATCCGCGAGGCAACTTTTCGCGCTCGCCCTTGGGCCGCCGCTCTTCGATTTCCGAGATGTGGCAGAGCCCTTCGATCCCGTCTGCCAGCTCGACGAAGGCTCCGAAGTCCGCGAGCCGCGAGACCTTGCCCTTCACGATATCGTTGACCTGATGCGCGCCGAACCAATTCGCCCAGATATCGTTCACCTGCTTCAGACCCAGCGACAGCCGGCGATGTTCCGCATCGACCTTCAATACCTTCGCCTGGACCGCTTCTCCCTTCCTGAGTTTTTCGCTGGGATGCTTCACTCGCTCGGTCCAGCTCAAGTCGCTGATATGGATCAGCCCCTCGATGCCTTCTTCGAGTTCAATGAAAGCGCCAAAATCGGCGAGATTGCGCACCCGGCCCGCGACAACCGAGCCGACTGAGAATTTCTCCGCGACCCCTTCCCACGGATCGGGCAGCGTCTGCTTCAGGCCAAGGGAGACGCGGTGCTCCTCGGGTTTCAGTTCGAGCACGACCACCTCGACCTCGTCGCCCTCCCTCACGATCTTTGACGGGTGCTTCACTCGCTTCGACCAGCTCATCTCGCTGACGTGCACCAGGCCCTCCACTCCCGGCTCGAGTTGCACGAAGGCGCCGTAATCGGTCACGCCCACCACTTTCCCGTGGACTCGCGTCCCCACCGGGAAACGCTCCGGCACTGTGGCCCAGGGATCGGGTAGAAGCTGCTTTCGCCCCAGGGAGATGCGCATCTTGTCCTTATCAAAACGAAGGATCTGAACCTGAATCTGTTCGCCCGGCTTCACCAGCGTCGAAGGATGCGGAACGCGGCCCCAAACTAGGTCGCTTACGTGCAGAAGACCGTCCAGGCCGCCCAGATCCACGAACACGCCGTAGTCGGTGATGTTCTTGACTTTCCCGCTTACCACCGCGCCTTCGTTCAAAGTTGCCATCAGCGCGTCCCGCTGGGCTTTTTGCTCTTCTTCCAGGATTGCGCGCCGGCTGACCACCACGTTGCCGCGCTTCCGATTGACTTTCAGGACGCGAATTTCGATCTCGCGGTCTTTCCACCCGTCCAGATCGTGCACCGGGCGCAATTCGATTTGCGACGCGGGAAGAAATGCGCGCAGCCCGATGTCTATCACCAGCCCGCCCTTGATGCGGTCCACGACTTTGCCGGTTAGCGTCAGGTGCTCGCGATACGATTTCTCTATGTTTTCCCAGACCCGGCGCCGCCGCGCGCGCACATGCGACAGCAGGACGTACCCGTCCTTGTGTTCGTGCAGCCGCTCGACTTCGATCGTCTGGCCGGCGCCGAAGGGAATCGCTCCCCCGGTTTCAAGAAACTCCTGCGCCGGCACCAAGCCTTCGAATTTTCCGCCGACGTCTACGACCACACCCGCATCCGTCACTGCCAGCACGTGGCCGTCAAAGATTTCTCCTTCGGCCGCCGCTGCTTCCGGCGCCGAATATTGTTCGAGGAGCTTGTCCATCCCCTCGACGGGTACTTCCCCGCTTGTTTCGGCAGATGTGTCGGACGATTCGGAGGTATCACTTGCTTGCGCTGTTGGCGTTGCTTCGGTCGGAGTAGTCATACGGGCTGCGGGGGAGTTCAATTCGATGGTTTCGCCGGAGCGTTCCTCTACGGGTGGCATCGGGGATTCGGATGCGGCTTCTACCGGAGGATCGGTGCTCGCTGCCTCGGTCGCGACGAGCGCGCCCTCAGCGATGGCGGACGTTTGACGGTTTTGGTCGTTGTTTTCACCCGGCATGCCTCGCCTCCCTGCGGAAACCGGACGCTTACCGAAGGTTTTCCCTCGGACACTCCAACCTACGGGGGCTAGAGCAAAGAAGGGGATAGACCGCCCGCGCTTGACGTCCTACCGAACGGATGATACGCGCCCGTCGTCGCCATTGTCAACCACACGAGAGATGTAGAACTGAAGTGATTTTCGCTCGCAACCCAGGGCAAATACAGATGTGAGTCTCACGGAGAAATATCTTGGCAACAAAGGTCCAGCAGCTTGGAGAAAAATGCATTGAGCGTTATGGGTGTACGTTCTTGTTGCGAGCGAAGCCGAGTCCATCGATCGCGACACATTCGGATGGGCTTTAGAGTTTGCATCGACTTTATTATGTAAAGGCGGGCGAAGCTTCCCACCGAATTGCCACGGTCGCGAGTTCTGCTTCAGTCTCGCCGTCACCGTCGGCCCGGTTCAGAGTCGGTGAAGCGAGCGCCGGCTCGAACCGCACCACTCGTGCTGGAACTTCCTTCGGTCCGGTCCAAGTATCCGGCAGAATCTGAATGCCCACGGAGTCCCCGACAGCATACTTCCTTGCGGCTTCGAAGCGAGCGCCACCCTGCGAAATGTCCAACGTCATCGTTTCCTCCGGCCACGGAGAATTCGCCGGCCGGACAAGAAGAGGAAGCCCAAAGGAAACGCGCGGCTTCGCCCGCCGCTCCGAATCATGCCCCTGCAGAGTGTTCCTGCGGGGGCTTTCGAAGCGCAGCGCGACCAGATACCCGCCGGCGGCTGTGCTCTGCACACGCACCACATGCGCCCGCGTTTCTGGCTGTACTGCATTTCTTGCGGCAGCGTCGAAGGGGAACGTCACCCAGACGCGTGAACCCTCCCGGGCCTCCTCCTGCCGATAAATGAGAACGCCCTCGCGGGATGTGTCGAAGGTCTCAGTGACCTCGACCAGCGAGCCTAGCGGCCCGCGCCAGCGAAGTCGCACCGGAAGGTGAAGCCGCGCCCGCGGATGCTGCCGCTGCTCTTTCGCGGTTGTCACGTGCAGCATTTTCGTCCATCCTAGCGGCTCCCCCGCCACTCGGTCAAACGCGACGGCCCGCCGCTGGGCCCATCTTCCGGAAGCCCACTGCAATGCACACGCGGTCGAGACAGCAGAGCCGGAAGCACCAACACCCGGTAGCGGTATTTCATCGATTACGTCCGTGCGACGTGGGCGACGGTCTTGTCGACCAACAGGAGAAACGCGCGAATCGCCCTCTCCAGGTGCTCTGCCGGCGTGTCCTCTTCCTTGCAGTGGGATAAACCTTTCGAAGAATAGGTGAACATCATCACCACCGGCATGTGCGGCACCATCTCCGCGGCGTCGTGCAGTGGCCCTGACGGAAGTTTCGGCGCATCGCCTGTCACCTCCCGGACCGACTCCTCGCAAAGCGCCAGCAGTTTCGCATCGAACGGACGCGGCTCGATTCGCCACAGGTGCCTCCACTCGACCGACACGCGGTTTTCTTCAGCAAATCGCCGCGAGGCCTCTTGCGCCTCCTGGTACATCGCCGCAAGCACCTTGGCATCGAGCGCGCGCTGGTCGATGGAGATTTCCGCAACGCCCGGGATCGCCGTTACAAACCCCGGTTCAACCTTGACCACGCCAACGGTGCACACCACCCCGGCACCCGGCCTCGAGTGCCGCCGGGCGATTTCCCGGCACTCCAGTGCCGTTGCTGCCGCGGCGAGGAACGCGTCCCGCCGCATTGGAACGGGTGTGGCGCCCGAATGAGCCACTTGGCCGACGAACCGCACCATGTTCCGCTCGAGGCCGAACGTGCCCAGGACAACGCCCGCGGACTTGTTCATCGATTCGAGCACCGCGCCCTGCTCGATGTGGAACTCGAGATAGGCCTTCGCGTTGATGTGCTTCAGAGCCTCGTGAGCCTCGAGCATCCTGTCGAGCTCGACGCCGTGCTCGCGAAGCGCATCTTCGAGCCGGATGCCTTGCGCGTCGGTCAGTCCGCGAATCTCGTCGATCTTGAGGCTCCCTCCCGCCGCAGATGACCCCAGAAGGCTGCGCCCGAAGCGTGCCCCTTCTTCATCCGCCCAATCCACCAGCCTCAGCGTCACCGGTGGTTTCGGACCGCGAGCGTATCGGCGGAGCGCTTCGAGAGCTGCCATCACCCCGAGCGATCCGTCCAGCCATCCGCCGTTCGGCACAGAGTCGAGATGTCCTGCCACGATCACGGTCTTGTCCGATTCGCCTGGCATCGTCACCCAGTTATTGCCGGCAGCATCGGCCGTGGGAATGAGTCCTATCTGGGAAACCTTAGCCTTCAACCACTGCCGCGCCTCCTTCCAAACCGGGCCCCAAGCCACGCGTTGAGCGCCATCCGGCGTAGAGGTCAACGCGGCCAGCTCGCGCAGATCCGCAATCACGCGGTGCGCGCTGACAGACAGCGGATCGCCCGGTTCGGCATTCATGGTGACTCCCATCCTACTGCCGTGTTTGTCCTATGACTCTTCGCCGGGGCTCGCTAAGGTTACGCTCCTCGGCGAATGGCCGCGAGGGTACACCATCACGCCGTATCTTCTCCAAGAAATATCCAACAAGACTTAACCTGAATCCTGCGCGGGAAACAGGTCAGAGGCCACACCAGACCGCTCTGCGCGCAGGTCGGAGGCTTGTGAGCGCATTGTTGCAGAACCGCATTTTTAATGAGGTTCCACAACAAAGGGC
>JBARRP010000035.1:0-3281 GCA_049644285.1 Candidatus Acidiferrales bacterium
AGCTGCTTTCGCCCCACTACATCCAGCACAGTGCCCGCGTGCTCTTCGTCGTGGGACAGGCGAACAAGCAGGAGCGCGGGCAGATTCTGGAGGCGATCTTCGACCTCTCCCGCGAGGAGATCATCAACCGCGTTCAAGCGGGCACCCTGAACAAGATTGCCTTGGCCGCCCACGAATATGTCTATGACATCTTTCCGGACATGGAAGCAGAGCAGCGGCCGATGGTGAGATCACGGTGAGATAGATTGTCTGCCGTTATTTTTCATCTGGCGCCCGAGCGGGGAGGTTCTATCTGACGTCCTAGTATCACGAGGATCGAAATGGGAATGACAACTAGGACGGCACCAATTGCGTTTTGTGAACGACATGCAGAGTGGTTTCAGTAATCGAACGAATCGCGGCAGAGCGGACAACGAATGACACTGAAGTCCGTAGATACGCTACTCGACGTCTTACATTTTGCTGATAGTCACACAGCCGTTATCGTCCCCGAGGTGGGCATCCGGGTCACGTACGATTCGCTGCGGCAGCAGGTTTTGGCCATGGCCGACGCTTTGGCTTCCGCCGGGATTCGACGCGGTGATCGTGTGGCGCTCGCCTTGCCGAACGGCTTACCTGCGATCGTCACCTTTCTGGCCGCCTCTATAGCTGGGACAGCCGCTCCATTGAATCCAGCATATCCCTACGAGGAATTCCTGTTTTTTCTGGGAGACACGGGCGCTCGCATTTTGATTTGTCCGTCGGTCGAAGCCGAATACGCGCGGAGCGCAGCGGCAGACCGTAAGATCCCGGTATTCTCAGTCGAGATGAGCGACCAAGGGACGGTTCACCTGGTGGATCCTCCCAAAGGAATCTCGGTAACGGTGCCGACGGCCGACGATATTGCGCTTGTTCTGCACACCAGCGGAAGCACCGGGCGGCCAAAGCGTGTGCCCCTTCGCCACTTCAACCTGGCGGTGTCCTCCGCGAATATCGCGAACACGTACGCCCTTTCTGAGGAAGACGTTTCGCTGTGCATTATGCCGATCTTTCACATTCATGGCTTGATGGCCTCAACAATGGCAACGCTGCTTTCGGGCGGTGCGGTGGTGGTTCCGACCAGGTTCAACGCGCTAGCTTTCTGGCGAACAGTGCGGGAATATCGCGTGACTTGGTATTCCGGGGTACCGACCATGCATCAGCTTCTGTTAGCGCGGACACGCGAGAAGCCGGAGGACGCTGCGTCCCTGCGTTTTATCCGCTCCTGCAGTGCGCCTTTGTCACCGGAGCTCATTCACAAGATGGAAGGGATTTTTGGGGTGCCGTTTGTCGAAGCCTACGGAATGACCGAGGCTGCACACCAAATGACTTCCAACCCCCTCCCCCCGCGGCACCGCAAAGCGGGTTCGGTGGGGGTGGGCACCGGCATTCGCATCAGCATCATGGATGCGCAGGGTAATCATCTTGGAACCGATCAGCGAGGTGAAGTTGTCATTCAGGGTGCAAACGTCTTTCGCGGATACGAAAACAATCCAGAAGCTAATGCTCGTGCTCTTGTGAACGGGTGGTTTCGTACCGGCGACCAGGGATTCTTGGATGAAGACTGCTATTTGCATTTGACGGGGCGAATCAAGGACATCATCATCCGGGGAGGCGAAAACATCGCACCTCATGAAGTCGACGAGGTTCTGCTGAAGCATCCGGCGATCGCGGCGGCGGTCACGTTTGGATTCCTGCATCCCACCCTGGGTGAAGATGTGGCTGCGGCTGTGGTCTTGCACCAACCGGGAAGCGAGACGGAATTGTCCCTGCTAAAACACTGCCGCGATCACCTGGCCGAGTCTAAGTGCCCTAAGAAGATTTACATCGTGGAGAGTATCCCGACGACCACGACAGGAAAAATTCGACGACGTGTGGTAGCGGCGCTTTTGGATGAGCAACGATGAAATTCTTGATCGCGGGTGCCGGCGCCATCGGAGCTTATGTGGGAGCGCATATGGCACGCGCCGGGCTCGACGTCACACTCTTCGCGCGGGGACCGCACCTTCGTGCCATGCAAGAGCACGGCGTCCAAGTGAAAAGCGTGGACGGCGATTTTGAGGCGCGACCTAAGATAACCGGCAGGCTCGATGAGGTTGGGCCGGTCGACGTTGTTTTCCTCGGAGTCAAAGCACACAGCCTGCCGCAACTTGCACCGCAGCTAAAGCCCGTCCTGGATGCGGATACGATCGTCGTCAGCACGCAGAATGGAGTCCCCTGGTGGTACTTTCAAGGTTTCGGCAACCAATGGGAAGGAATACGCCTGGAGCGAGTGGACCCAGGGGGATTGATTTCCGCCGCGATCGAGCCCCGTCGCGTTGTGGGCTCCATCGTCTATCTTTCGACGGAGACTATCGCCCCAGGAGTGATCCAACACACCGCTGGCCACCGGATCTCCCTCGGGGAGCCCAACGGCAGTCGTTCCGATCGTTGCCGCCGAATTGCCGAAGCGCTGGTCGCCGCCGGCTTGCGATGCCCGATTACAACACGAATCCGCCACGAGATTTGGGTAAAGATCCTCGGCAACGTTGCGTTCAACCCCATCAGCGCCCTGACAGGCGCGACCCTGCGCCAGATGGCGCGTGATCCAGATGTTTCCGTACTGGTCAGAAATATCATGCGGGAAGCGGAAGCGGTGGCCTCCAAATTAGGTATGGAGCTGCCTGTCTCCATCGAACAGCGAATCGCGGGTGCCGAGCAAGTTGGGGAACACAAGACCTCCATGCTGCAGGATCTTGAAGCAAGACGGCCTATGGAACTGGAAGCGGTTGTAGGCGCGGTAATGGAGATCGGGGAGCGCTTGGGTCTTCCCATGGCCCACACGCGCACTATCTACGCCTGCACGAGGTTGCTTTCGGAATGCCGAATTCCTGCAGTAATCGAGTGAGCGTGTCGATGCCGAGGTGCTTCGGCCCCTCAGCGAAACACCTCGGCTATTTTCTATCCGCTGGCCAAAGTCGTCATCAGCAGGAGCCTGCGCTTCGCCTCGCCGGGCGCGGCCGAAATGGGACTGGAGACATATATATAAAGCTGTGACGCCCGTCAAGACAGCTCAATCTTGCCGCTCCTCGAAATTCCCAAAGCCCTTTCTGCTCAATATGTTCGCTTAGTTTCTTTTGTATTTCGGCTTTTACCCCGTACGCCACCGCGCTGCTGAGGCTATCCGAGTCGCGCCGAATTGCCCACCTCCAGAAAGTGTTGCTTGCCTCCTCTTTCAGAGAAGGAAGAGGCTCAAACCTGAGAGTGACTGCAAATGGCCATGA